>JAYVJN010000373.1:0-5836 GCA_043769325.1 Acidobacteriota bacterium | reverse complement strand
GAACCAGGCCAAATCCTCAGCCGTAATTCCGTCATCACCGACCGCGCGGGCCGCTTCCGTTTGTTCAATTTAACGCCCGGCGCGTATCGCTTGCGGGCTTCGCGGCTGGGTTATATCGCCAATGCCATCGCGGACGCGCCGCGTTACCAAACGGGCGAAGACGTGACGATAACCCTCGCCAAAGGCGGCGTCATTACCGGACAAATCACGGACGGCAACGGCGCGCCAATCGTCGGCGTCAATGTGCGCGTCGAGCGCGTGGCGGAAAAAGGCGCGCCGCCGCAGTTTGTTGAGTGGCATGATTGGCTGACGGATGACCGGGGCGTCTATCGCGTTTACGGGTTACCGGCGGGGCGTTATTACGTTTTCACCGGCAGCGCGAGATTCCGGCAAGATTCGTTTTCTTACGACGCGCCGGTTTATTACCCGGCGGGGAAAACCCAAGCCGAAGCCGCAACGGTGAATGTCTCGACGGGTGCGGTGACGGGCGGCGTCAATCTCAACTATTTTTACCAACGCGGGCGCGTCATCAGCGGGCAACTAACCGGACTTAACCCGCAAACCGGCCTCGGCGCGTCCGTCTCGTTGCTCAACTGGCAGAACCGGCAGCCAATCGGTAATACCTCCTTTGTGCGCGACGGACAGGCCGCCGGCGAGTTTTCCTTTAACGGCTTGGCCGACGGCGAATATCTGCTCCTGGCAAACGCGGCCCTGCAAATCGGTGCGCCAGTGGCAATGGCGATGCGCCGCGTAACCGTCAAAGGCCAAGACGTGAGCGGCGTGATTTTACAGCCACAGGTAACCGGCAGCCTGAGCGGAAAACTGGTGTGGGACAAAACCGCGCCGCCCGCGCCTTGCGAAAATATCGCGCCGCCAGCCACTCCGAAAGACACTTTTATCACCGCTTACGCGCAGAAAAATGAACTTGACGCCGGAGACCGCCCGCTTCTCGGTTATACCGCGACAGCCGCGCCCAACGCCGAGAGAACATTCACTTTGGCGCAATTATTCGGCGGCGCGTATCGTCTGCGCGGCAGGTTTCCCGAAGAATGGTTCGTGCGTGAGGCGACCCTGAGAGGCACAGCCAAAGAGCCGGACAAACTGCCCGCGCCGTTGGTCAACATCAAATCGGGCGTCAAGGCTGACGGTCTGATTATTTATCTCGCGCCGGGCGCGGCTTCGTTAAAGGGCCGTCTGTCGCCCGGCAAAAACGATAAGACCGAAAACTGGCATCTTTTCCTGGTTCCCGCCGGCAAAGAAAACGCCGAAGACGCCTGGCTATACCGGGCGATTGAAATTGAAGGCCGCGAGTTTAATTTCGCCAATGTCGCGCCGGGCCGTTATTGGTTGTTGGCGCGTCCGTCGCAACCGGAAACCGCCGCGCTCCGCGCAGTATTAGACGCCGCCGCCCGCGCCAAACTTCGCCAGGAAGCCGAAACTAATAATGTCGTGCTAGACTTAACCCCTTGCCAGCGCGTAACGGATTATGTTTTGCGCTATCGTCAAAAACTATGAAAGTCCAATTAGTAAAACTGGCCCATGCGCGTTCCGGCGACAAGGGCGACACGGCCAACGTGGGGCTGATTGCCTTGCGCGACGATATTTATCCCGTATTAGTGCGCGAAGTGACCGCCGTGCGGGTGAAGCAACACTTCGGCGCGATGGTCAAAGGCGCGGTGGAACGCTTTGAGTTGCCGAATCTGGGCGCGCTCAACTTCTTGCTGCACGAGAGTTTAGGCGGCGGCGGCACGCTTTCCCTAATGACTGACGCGCAGGGCAAGACCTTTTCGACGGCCCTGCTGCGGATGGAAATTGACGTGCCCGACGAGTGGGGATTAAAACTGTAAACTTTGCACTTTCAAGTATCCACTGAATCACAGTTTTGTAAATCAGTGGATACTTGAAAGGTGACAGGGGATAGTTTATGAGCAAAAGCATTGTTTTGGAAAAGGCTTCTGCCTTTGCGTTGCGTATCGTGCGGTTGTACAAGTATTTGTGCGAAGAACGGCGCGAGTTTGTTCTGAGCAAGGATTGTTTGATGGACGGCACGCGCATCGGGGCGCACATCAAAGAGGCGCAACAGGCCGGTTCGCGCAACGGTTTTCATCTAAACATGAGCATCGCTTTACAAAAGGCTTCGCGCACGGAATACTGGTTGCAACTCCTACATAACGCTGAGTTTTTGGAAGAAAGAGAGTTTCTTTCGATTAACGCCGATTGCATCGAATTACAGAAAATGCTGACGCGCATCGTCAAAAGCACCGACGAAAATGAGTAAAAAGCCGGCGAAAAAAGAGGCTGAATTGCGGCACGGTTACGCGCAAATCGGCGGCGTGCGCCTTCACTACGCTGAACGCGGCGCGGGCGACAAACTCGTCTTGTTGCTGCATGGTTTTCCTGAATGCTGGTATTCCTGGCGGCATCAACTGGCGGCGTTAGGCGAAGATTTCCGCGTCGTCGCGCCAGATTTGCGGGGCTACAATTTATCGGATAAACCCCCGCGCATGGCGGATTACACGCTGGATAAATTGGCGGACGACGTGACCGGACTGATACGCCATTTTGGTCACGAAAAAGCCGCGCTTGTGGGCCACGATTGGGGTGCGGCGGTGGCTTGGGCCGTCGCTTTGGAGCAGCCCGAATACGTCTCGAAACTGGTGGCGATGCAAGTGCCGCCGCCCGCCGCCTGGCGCGACAATATGACGCTGGCGCAAGCCTTAAAGAGTTGGTATATGCTCTTTTTCCAGATACCTTTGCTACCCGAATGGCTGCTGCGGCGCAACAACTTTGCGTTGCTGACCCAAGCCTTTCGGCGTAGTTTGGTTAACCAAACGGCGATGAATGAAACCGATTTCGCCTTTTACCGCACGGCCCTGAGCGAACCGGGCGCGTTGACTTCGGCCCTCAATTATTACCGCGCTAATTTGCGTCAACTGATTTCCGCGCCGCGTTCTACGGCAAAAGTTAAATGCCCCACGCTCTTTGTTTACGGCGAACAGGACGCGGCTGTTTTACCGGCTACCGTCGCCGGTTTGGAGCGTTACGTTGACGCGCCTTTCCGTGAATTGCGTCTCAAACGCAGCGGCCATTGGGTGCAACAAGAGGCCAAAGAAGAAGTTACCGCCGCCTTGCGCGACTTTCTCCAAGACTAAATTTATGTCAACTCCAGTGCTGTTTTCCATAACTGACGGCGTGGCTGAAATCACGCTGAACCGTCCCGACAAACGCAACGCACTCAACGACGAATTGATAAATGCCATCAAAGACGCCTTGCGCGAAGTTGACGGCGATAAGTCCGCGCGGGTGGCGGTCATGCGCGGGGCGGGGAAGGATTTTTGCTCCGGCGCGGATTTGTCGGCCTTACAGAAAATCGCGCAAGCCGATGTGCTGGAAAACCTGGAAGATGCTTCTAATTTGATGGAATTGTTCGCTCTTATCCGGCGCGTGCGTGTGCCGGTGGTAGCTGCGGTGCAGGGGCGCGCGTTGGCGGGCGGTTGCGGTCTGGCGACGGCGTGCGATTTAGTCTTGGCGTCGGAAACGGCGCGGTTTGGCTACCCCGAAGTAAAGATTGGTTTTGTGCCGGCGATGGTGATGGCTATTTTGCGCCGCAACATAGGCGAAAAACGCGCCTTTGAACTCATCACGAAAGGCGGCGAAATCGCTGCCGCAGAAGCCGAACGAATCGGTTTGGTCAATCAAGTGTATGCCGATGAAAGCTTTGCTGAGGAAGTGGGAAAATATCTCCACAGCTTCACGAAAGTCAGCGCATCCGCAGTTTTCCTTGCAAAAAGGCTGCTTTACCAAATGGACGGGATGAATTTCACGGCGGCTTTACAGGCCGGCGTTGACGTTAATACAATTGCCCGTTTGACGGATGATTGTCGCCAGGGTGTCTCCCGCTTTCTGGAAAAATGAGCTTTTACCTTTACTTCCAGACTTGCCAAATAACGTAAAGCCTGTTTTGATAAAGCACGCTTACAATTCAACTTCACTGATAAGCAGTAAGGTTATGTTTTCGGGTATAAGCTGAATGCAGAAACACGCACTTCGTCAAGTGTGTCGCTGCGCCCTTACTGCGTGCGGGCTTCGGCATTTCTCTTTACCATTTCGTTTAGCGCATAAAGGTTAAGAATCAGCCGCAAAAGGCTGTTGCGTTTTTATGCCGGGTTCATTGCTGCGTTGTAGAAGCAATGAAGCACTTGTTTGTAAAGGCTGGCAGTGGCGTCAGCCGGCTTAATTCATATCGTCCGATGGAGAATGATAAGCAGAAAATAGCGCAGTCAGCCAAGACTCTTGAGCCGGAAGCCTTTCGCCTTTTTCTGGAGCAATTAGCCCCCGAACCGGAAGCCGCAGGCCGCGAGTATGAACTGTTGCGGCGCAAATTGTCCCGCTATTTCATGGCGCATGGCGAGTTGTCAACGGAGGAAGCGGCAGACGAAGCGATTGACCGTGTGGTGGGGCGCATCGGCGCGGGCGTGGCGGTGGGAGATATTACCAAATTTAGCTTAGGCATTGCGCGGTTCGTGGCGTTGGAGCGTTTTCGTAAGGAGGCCCGCGAACAACAAGCCTGGTTTAGCTTTGCCGATACCCTGACGCAGAATTTCGATGAAGGCCGAGAGCAAGTCTTCCGTCGCATGACCGATTGTCTGGCTAAATTGGAGGTGGAAGACCGGGATTTATTGTTGCAGTATTACGAGAACGCAACAAGCGGGATGCGCAAGCAACAACGCGCGGACTTGGCGGATAACTTAAATGCGACGATTAATACTTTGCGTCTGCGTGTTTTTCGGTTACGTCAGCACCTCTTGGATTGCCTGAAAAGTTAAACGCTACGCCATCATGCAAAAAAAACTTACCATGTTTGTGAAATTATTTGTCAAAATTCGACACTTATAATTAGAAGCTCCCCCAACAATCGAGCTTTATTATATGACTGAAGAAACAATCAAAGATATTTTCCTGAACGACCTCACTGAGGCAACACAGCACAATTTCGCTGCTGAATGTTTTGCGGATGAAGAACTATTCGCCCAGGCTCAAGAAGTTGAAGAAGGCTTAATTCTTGATTATTTGCGCGACGAACTGGCCCCGACACAAAAGGATTTGTTTGAGCGCAACTATTTAGTGACCAATGGCCGGCGCGAACGTGTGGCTTTCCTCGCTGCTTTAGTAAAACACGCCAGCGAATATAGCCCGGCCCCGATTGGTATAATTGAACCCAATTCTTCTTGGAGAGAGCGTTTAGCGGCCTTTTGCGGCGGCTGGCGTTGGCCCTTAGCCGCAGGGTTTGCAGTAGCACTTTTGCTTATTGGCGGAGCGGCCTTTCTACGCCAATCACCCGCTCCGGAAATTACGGCGAATTCTAATACGGCACCAACTGTATATTTACAAACACTCCCTTTGATTCCCTTGTTGCGTGGAGCAGATGCCCCACCGACAGAAACCAATGTTCACTTGCCTTTGTTAAAGGATTTGCTGCGGCTGGAGTTGCCGTTGCCCGCCGGGACAGGCCCCGCCAGACTATACTTAGTTGAAGTCCAACAACCTGATGGCAACGTGTTTAAGCATTTGCTAAGGGGACAAAAGAGCGTCCAGATTGATTTTCTGGCGCGGGACTTAATGCCGGGTCATTATATGTTGAATTTGTACGAAGCCGATCCCGATGGCACCAAGGAAAGAGCGGTCGCGCGATACACCTTCTTAGTAACGCGAATAAAATAACCTTACCCGGTAATCATCTTGCAGAAACACGCACGCGCGTAAGTGTGCCATGTTTTACGCCCTTGACTAAGTGCGGGCTTCCGCATTGTGGGTAAACTTATTTTTGGCCTATTAC
>JAYVJN010000372.1:0-4664 GCA_043769325.1 Acidobacteriota bacterium | reverse complement strand
GCCTCGCAGCAAGCAGCACGCAAGGATGCGCGCGCTCCTAACGCAGAAGAATATGAACTTAGCCGACATTCAACATCTTTTCGCTTACACCGAATGGGCCAACGAATTGGCGTTAGAGGCCGTCGCCAATTTGCCCGACGAACAACTGCGCCAAGATTTTCAGACGAGTCACGGTTCAATTTTCGGCACCTTGCTGCACAATGCCGGCGCGGAATGGATTTGGCTGGAACGCTGGCAGGGCCAGTCTCCGGCGTTGGCAGATTGGGCACAGTGGAACGAACAATATGGCGCGGATTTGGCAACACTGCGCCGCGCTTGGCAAGAGGTAGCCGAAAATCGCCGCGCCTTTCTCGCGGGTTTGGACGAAGCGCGGCTGGCGGGCGATTTCACTTACAAACAGGCCAACGGCAAACCTGATACTTTGCCTTTAGTCCAACAAATGCAGCACGTTGTCAATCATTCCACGCTGCATCGCGGGCAAATCGTCGGGATGCTGCGGCAACTCGGCGTGAAACCGCCGGCAACGGATTTGCTCTTTTACCTGCGCGAACAACGGAAATGACTACTACTTTTGCGCGACAACACGGCGAATTTACGATCAGTGATGACCCCGCGCGGCTGGATTTCGCCATGATTCATCATTACCTGGCCCACGAAAGTTATTGGGCCGTCGGGCGGGCGCGGGAAACGGTGGAAAAATCGTTCGCGCATTCGCATCCGTTCGGCATTTACCGCGCAGAAAAGCAAATTGGCTGGGCGCGGGTCGTGACCGATTACACGACTTTTGCGTGGCTGGCAGATGTTTATGTCTTATCCGATTATCGTGGGAAAGGTTTGTCTAAACAGTTGATGGCATTCATCATCGAACACCCGGAGCTACAAGCTATGCGCCGTTGGTTACTCGCCACCAAAGACGCGCACGGGCTTTACCGCCAATATGGTTTCCGCGAATTCGTCTATCCCGAACGCTGGCTGGAACGCCCCGCGCCGGACGCTTATCCCGCCTAACAACTTACTTACAATGCGAGTCAGGAGTTGAAATTCACGAGAAATGGAGGCGTCACGACTGGAGCGCGCCACGCGCTTGTCCGCAACGAGCCAAAGGCGAGTAACGCCCGTGCATAACCAGGCTTGGTTTATAGTAATACGCTGCTACCGCCACGTCTTTTCGCGCTTTGCGCTCATGCGGACAAGGCTGTCCGCGCTCCAGTCGTAAGCGTTGCGGTTTTAGCGAGTATCACCTATTCCGGCCCCAACCAAATTGAGTGACCAGGCCGATGCTACCCGCCGGGCGGCGGGCCTGTCATGGAAGGCTGGTCGTGACGCCATAATAAGTGATAAATGATAACCGCTCCGCGAGAGGCACGAGTTATTTACAGCAACACGAATTATCCAGACTGCGTTTACTTTGGCGGCGGTTGTTTTTGTAATTCGCCGAGCGCGCGGCGCAGTTCGTCCAATTTCTGGCCGGCTTCGCCGAATTTGCCTTCTTTGGTCAGGCGTTGGTAATCGTCAAAGGCTTGGGTGGCGCGATTGATGAGTTGCGGCGCGGAAACGGCGGGCGGCGGTGTTGTGCCGTCGGGTTTGGGCGCGGTATCGGGCGCTTTGGCTTTGCCGGTGTCGCCCATCAGACTGGCTAAGGCTTCGCCGAAGTTCGTGCCGTAGGCCAGGCTTTCCTGGGTTGCCAGCACCACAAGGCGCAGTTCGGGCATCGGGCTGCGCTCGGCTTGCAGGTAAATGGGCTGAACATAGAGCAAGCCCTGGTTCATTGGTATTACTAACAGATTGCCGCGCAAGGCTTTGGAGCCTTGTTGATTCCAGAGCGTGAGTTGCGAAGAGAGTTGCGCGTTTTGGTCTATCCGCGCTTCGATTTGCAAGGGGCCATCCACTAAACGCGAAGACGGGAAACGATAGACAAGCAGCGAACCGTAAGCGTCACCGTCGCTGCGGCCTGCCATCCAACCAATCATGTTGTTGCGATTGGCTGGCGTGAACGGCACGATTTCGACAAACTCATCCTGCGCCTTCTCGCCGGGCAATTGCATCAACACAAAATATGGGTCAAGCGCGGCGGATTGCTGTTTGCCGTCTTTGCCGACTCCAACCTGGCTGGCAATGCTCCAGACATCTTCACGTTGGAAAAAGGCTTTGGCGTCCTGCGTGTGATAAAGATTATAGACTTCGGCCTGCGTTTTTATCAGCGTTTCAGGGTAACGGATATGAGCGCGCAAATCTGCGGGCATGGCGGCGGCGTCCTGGAAAAGCGCGGGAAAAGCGGCGCGGTAAGTTTGGATAAGCGGGTCTGTCGGGTCAAAAATGTAGAAACTGACGTTGCCGTTGTAGGCGTCAACCGTGACTTTGACGCTGTTGCGGATGTAATTGACGCTGCGCCCGCCGGCGTCATGATGGCGCGAGTAAGGATAATTGGACGACTCAGTAAAGGCGTCCATCAGCCAGACCAGCCGCCCTTCGCTGTTGATGACGATGTAAGGGTCGGCGTCGTAAATCAGGAACGGCGCGAGGGCCGCGACGCGCTCCCGGATATTGCGGCGCATCAGCACGCGGCTGTCCGGTGTCACGGCGTCGGAAAAAGGCAGTTTGCCGGAATCGCCCAACTCCCATGCAATCAACAATCTACGAAAGAAGCCGCCGATGGAAAAGCCGCCGTTGCCTTGATAGACGGTGGTGGTATTGGCTTCGCCCTGCGGGTAATCAAACTCTTTTTGCGTGGTGTTGACGTAAACGTCCGTGTCGGTGCTCTGGCCGAAGTAGATTTCCGGGCGCGTGATTTTGAGTTCGGGCGCGGCGGATTCGATGGGCATATTCGAGAGCGTAAAGCGCGGCATTCCTTCCGGCGTAAAGCCGTTGGCGGGATTCATCGTGACGCCGTAGCCGTGCGTGTAAATCAGCTTTTGGTTGACCCAATTGCGCGATTGTTCGGGCAGTTTATTGGCGTCCAGTTCGCGGGCGGCAATCATTACCTGGCGCGTCTTGCCGTCCAGTTTGTAGCGGTCAATATCCACATCGGGGAAATCGTAATAGGTGCGGATTTGCTGCATCTGGTGGAGCGCGCCCTGCAAAGCCCGCCAGTCCCAGAGACGTATATTGTCGAGCGTCGTGCCGTTGGTGGCGAGACTCAGCGCGGCAGTTTGCGGTTCAGCCTCAAAGCTGCGGGCCTCCACTTTTTCCAACCCGAAAGCGCGGCGCGTGGCTTCGATATTGTGTTGAATAAACGGCGTCTCGCGGTCAAGTTCGTTGGGTTTCACCACGAAACTTTGGATATACGAAGGCACAATCAGCGCGGCAATAACATAAGTCGCCAACGGCAACGCCAACGCCGCCGCGAACCAACTCACGCGCTGCTTGGTCAACCCGTTGCCGATAATCAGCAACGCCGCCAACGCCAACGCGATAGCTCCCAATAACAGGCCCGGCAGCAGATAATTGGCTTCGGTGTAAGTGACGCCGGAAAAACTGGCGTGGTCTTCCCACAAATAAGGGAAACGGCTGAGATAAGCGTTCGCCGCGAAGGTCAGCAGCAAACCGCCCAAAGCCAACGAAACCGCCGTCCAACTCGTCCGGCGCGTGGCGGCTTGGGCCGCTGCGGACGCGGTGCCCGGCAGCGCACAGGCCACCGCGTAAAGGGCCGCTGCGACAATTACAACGAAAGCCAGGAATGATAACCAGGCGGTTATAAGCTGATAGACCGGCAGCGCGAACAGGTAGAAAGTAACAGATTTACCAAAAATCGGGTCAACGCCGGCGGCGGCTGTGTGATTAAAGTAGAGCGCGAAAGTCTGCCAGTCATCCGTCATGCTCAGACCGTAGCCCAAGCCGATGACCAACGCCGCCACCCAACCTGCCCGACGTAACCACAAAGCCGGATTGATAACCAGCGTCTGCGTTTGTAGAACAATAGCGCGGCGGGCCGGCAAATGCGCGGCAAAACTGCGCTCCAAGAGCCAACACACCCCGCGCAATAACGCAAAAGTCAGCAAAGCCACGCCCGCGCAGAGCAACACTTTGAGCTTTATGGTGTACCAAAAGACCGCCGCGTAACCGAGCGAGCCATACCACAAAGACTCGACATAGAGCGACAGGGCGCGAACCAGCAAGAACGCCAAAGGCAGCAAAGCCAGCATCAGCCAACGCCGCCAAGGTTTTCGCGGGTTAGGGTCAATGTCAATGTCAATGTCAATTATTTCGCCGTCTGCTGAACTTTGTATATCCTGATTCATTTTTCGCGCTCACTTTCTTTGGCTTGAGTGTACACGAAAGCCGCTCCGTTGCGTTACACAGGGCACGGTTTTTTGTCGCTTGGCCGCAGAGAATCGCGCGAATTGTGGTAAAACTATGAGCGGATTCGTGGCAATGAAAGGGTGGCACTAATGAAAACACTTACTGAACCAGGGCTGGGCCGCAGTTGGGCGTTACTTTTCGCGCGGCTGATTTTGGGCTTGATTTTCTTTATGGCGGGCTGGTGGAAGGTCTTTCAGTTAGGGCCTATGGAGCACGTCCGCAAAATGTTTCTGCCCTTTGCGGATACTTTTTTGCCCGTGTGGTCTTTGTGGCTGACGGGGTTTACGATTCCATTTGTCGAATTAATCGCCGGCGCGTTGGTGATACTCGGCCTCTGGACGCGCCCCGCGCTCATCGCGTTGGGC
>JAYVJN010000371.1:0-2760 GCA_043769325.1 Acidobacteriota bacterium | reverse complement strand
CGTTTGAGTTGTTGCCAGGCGCGTTTTACTCGCTTCTGAAGTCGTCTTGAGTTTCGCATAATTCATTCTCACGAAACGACTACGACACGCTTACTAACGTGCGCGTTTCTGCCTTGGGTAAATTTGGTTAGAAACCGCCGGCGCAGAAAAATCGGGCGCGCCGAGAAAGCCGCTTTTAGGGCTAAGAGATGAGTAAATTGAAGACGGCTTCGTAATAAAGTCCGCTCTCATCTTTGGCGAAGGGTACGAGGAATAATGCAAAATTTCCGAGAGTGTCGTGTTCCACCGGATATACGCCCTGCTCGGGCGGGGCCTCAACCGGGGCGCGAAACACAAGCACGAAACAATGCTGCGCGGGCGTTAAAATCTTGTCCTTGCAACTTGTCAAAGTAATAGCGAAAACCTGTTCCGCGCCCACACGCTGACGAAAAACCGTGTTCACCTGGGCCGCGAAATCATCTTTGGTTGGCAATGCGCTCATAAAATAGTCAGCCGTTAGTTTTGCGCCGGCGCGCGTTCCAATAAATAGTGGAGGCCGTCGTCTTCAATCGGACGAAAGCCCAAGCGTTCATAAAAACGCCAGGCGCGGATGTTCTCTTTAAGCACATGGAGACGCACGGGTTGGCCCGTCTCGTCACCTTCCGCGAAAATCTCCCGCAGCCGCGCCGAACCGATACCCTGGCCGCAAAACTCCGGCAACAAAACCAGATCCAGCACTAAAATTTCGTCAGCCGTGCGGCTAATCCATTCGCGGCCAACAGGCTGTTCGTGGAGAGTAATTATCTGGTGTATTGACAATAGGTAAAACTTCTCGTAATGAGTGTTTTGGGCGCGGAACTGCATTTGCAAAAACGCCTCGCGCTGTTCCGGCGCAAATCCGGCGGCGTTCATTTCGTCTTCGCGCGTGGTTGCGTAAAGACGATAGAGAAATTCCTCATCTGCCGGCGTTGCCACGCGGAGGGCATAAGTAGAAAAGACTTGCGCGTTTGCACTGGTCGCTGATGGAGCCATTATCGTCGCCTGCGAGGGTTGTACGAGGTGGTCAAGAAAGCCTGGTTTGACTGGGCATCAAGATACCAAAGAACGTGTCAAAAAGCTACTATATTTTTTGCGTTCAAGAAAGAAAACTTTTGCTTTGCAGTTTTTTGCTCCTTGCGTTTACACTTCAATTCATGTCGCAAGAAGCCTTAGAACGCTTTCGCCGGCTGGTTTTGCAAGACGCCGCTTTGCAAAACCAATTACGCGAAATAGAAGAGCGCGATGAATTTACCGCCCGCGTGCGAGAGTTGGCGCGTGAACGCGGACTTGAATTCTCGGACGAAATTGTTGCGGAAGGCTTGCGCGCGGGCCGCCGCGCCTGGCTAGAACGCTGGATTTGAAATAAGCCGGCGGTTCAAAGTTTCAGGTTCAAAGTTCAAGGTTAAATGCCTACGCCGCAATAACTTTGAGAATTTAGTAACAGACCAATAAATGCAGAAGCCCGCACGAAGTAAGGGCGTCAAGTGCGGCACACTTACGCGCGTGCGTGTTTCTGCAAGATAGTTGCTGGATTCGGTTATTTTATTCGCGTTACTAAGTTTTAGAATTTATTCTTTAAGGAGTAGCCAAATTTGCCGACGATTGCCGAACAACTTGCGGGGTGGTTGCCGATTCGCGTCCAATGGCGCGGCGCAGACCCTTTGCTTGATTGGTGTTACCTGGGGACGCGGCGTTTTACCGAACCGTTTTTCGACGACACCATCGGGGCCGTGTTGCAAAAGCCGTTCAACCTGTTGTTTCGCCACTTCACCGGCCTCGACGCGCTGGCGCAACTCCACGCCGAAAGCCCCGGCTTGCCGCCGACGGGGTTTGTTTTCCACCTCTCGCGCTGCGGTTCGACGCTTGTGGGGCGAATGCTGGCGGCTTTAGAGCAAAACCTAGTCGTTTCCGAAGCCTCGCCCCTGGATTGGATGATTCGCGCACAGGTGCGCCGCCCGTTTGTCACGGACGACGAACGCCTGGCCGCCATTCAGTGGATGGTGGGCGCGTTAGGCCAACCGCGCTGGCCCGGCGCGAAACACTATTTCATCAAATTCGACGCCTGGCACACCTTCGACTTGGCCTTGTTGGAACGCGCTTTCCCGACGACACCCTGGATTTTTCTCTACCGCAACCCCGTCGAAGTCTTGGTTTCACACCACAGACAGCGCGGCGGCGGAACCGTCCCCGGCATGATTGAACACACTTTGCCGGGTCTCACGCCGCAAGAATGCCAACTGATTCCGCCCGACGAATACGCCGCCCGCGTCTTGGGGCGCATCTGCGAGGCGGCCCTGGCGCACAAAGACAGCCCACGCGCCCTGTTCGTCAACTACACGCAACTGCCCGACGCCATGACCGGCGACATTCTGCGCCACTTTCGCCTCGCTTACAGCGACCAAGATTTACAACGAATGCGCGACGCGGCCCGCTTCAACGCCAAAAGCCCGCAGGTAAAATTCACGCCCGACGCCGACGCCAAACAACATGAAGCCAGTGAAAACTTACGCGCTTTATCCGACCATTTTATGCAACCGCTTTATGAACAACTGGAAGCCGTGAGGCTGGAAACCACAACCCGTCATTGAACATTTATCACAAGGCCGCAACGCGGCAGCAGGCAGCCAGCCAGCAATTCTCGGTGGGGAAGTCACATTACTTGCAGCCTACACTTCTCCTCGCCGCCTGATTACCAGGCCGGCTCATCTTGATGATACTACCCCTCGTTCGTCTGATTGATTC
>JAYVJN010000370.1:0-6006 GCA_043769325.1 Acidobacteriota bacterium | reverse complement strand
GAAATTGACGGTGCAAGGCCAATTGCTCGGCACGCCCTTTTATATGTCGCCGGAGCAGTGGGGCGAAGATTCGCGCGACGGCAACGACGAAGTGGACGGACGCGCCGATTTGTACAGCCTCGCCGTCGTCATGCACGAAATGGTTGCCGGCCACAAGCCTTTTTACGGCCTCTCAATGCTGGAACTGCGCAACTCGCACGTCAAAAGCGCGCCGACGCCGCTTTTCAATATCCGCCCCGACGTGCCGCAAGCGTTTAGCGACAGCGTCTTACGCGCGCTCAACAAAGACCGCAATGACCGCCACCCCAACGTCCAGGTGTTTGCCGACGAACTGCGCGACGCCATTCTCCAACCGCAAGGGGCCTACGCCGGCGCAAATTACGTCGCGCCGCCGCCCATGCAAGGCACGCAATTTGACGCCCCGGGTCAACTGACGGGCCTGGACAAACCGGCTGGCGGCAGCGGACACGCGACGGAAATCGTTGGGCGCAATGACGCGCAAACCGTCGTGGACGGCGGCGGCGCGGACGCCCGCGCAACCATCGTGGACAGCCCCGCCGCAGACGCTCAAGCCCGCGCGACCATCGTTGACGGGGCCGACCGCCGCACCGCCGTCCCTGGCGGGCCAAATCTGGCTGATATGCCGGCCGCCCCGCCCATTGCCATCCCGCCCTCTCCACCGGTTGTTACCGCCGCGTCGCCGCAGGTCGCTAAACCGCCGGTTGCAGTGGCGCAACCACAACCGCGCCCCGAAGTAACTCCAACTGCGCCACCGCCGTCCAAGTCCTCTCTGTTGCCGGCTTTGTTGGCGATTCCCGTGCTTTTATTACTCTTAGGCGGCGCGGCCATAGGCGGTTGGTATTTTTTCTTACGCGCCAAACCAACCCCTTCAGTGACGGGAAAACCGACGCCGCCCGACGGAACTAAGCCGGCGGCGAAAGAGAATTTGCGCTATTGGTTAGAGGTTGCTACGCTGGACAAAGACGGCGATGTGATTGGCGAGTCCAAGCGTTTAGCCGACGGGCCGGTGAGCTCCGAACAGTCCTTTAAGATTCACTTTCAGGCCCCGGCTAATGGTTATATGTATATTGTCGGACTCGGCGAAAAGAACGCGCCGACGACATTTTTAACGTCGCACCCCGACCCCAAATCCGGCCTCACGACGAATCGCGTTAATGTCGGCAACACCTTTATTTTCCCCGAAGGTGACGGAAATTGGTTTGGCCTTGACCAGAAGGCCGGCACTGAGGTTTATACAATAATCTTCGCGCCGGCCCCACTGACCGAACCGAAATTTTTTACTGACCAGGCTAATAAAGTGCTGGATGCGGCCCAATGGGACGAATTTCGCGCTAAATATAAGGCAAATACGGCCTTGTTGAGCGTCTCAGCAAGTGGAGCCGAGCCTTTTGTCGCTGTCACCATCCCCGAAGCGGATAAACCCACGTTGTTCGAGATTCGTTTGGAACATAAATAGTTGCAGGCAGCTTTAACGCCACATCAGCGCATCGTAAATGACGTTTCCGTTTTTAGCGGATAAGTAAAGAGCAAGTTTTTCTGCCCATTAGCCATTGACCACTGTTTAAAGAGGAGAGAGTTTATGCGTTCTAAATTGTTGTTAATAATGTTCACGCTGGCGAGCTTGTTGGCGTTAGGCATTGCCCACGCGCAAGAGCAAGACCCAAATGAAGAAGACGGCGCGCGCGGCACGTTTCTCAAATCACGGGAGACGAAAACGAATGTGCCCACTGCCGGCAATGCCGGCGGCGGCAGTAGCGGCGTCGGCGGCTTTAATCAGCCCAGCGCGGCGCGGCCCATCGCTAAGGCCACGCCCAAACCCACGCAACGCCCGAAAGCCACGCCCAAGCCGCAGCCCCGCGAAGTGATGGCGAAGAACACCGGCAGCAAGAAAACGCCAAAAAATTCCAATGCCGGAACGTCTGTTAAAGGCACTAGCGAAGGCACTACCGCCAGCGTCAAACCGCCCACTAACAACGGCGGCGCGTCAATGGTCAAGGTCAAACTCGACCCTTCGAGCATCGGACTTGGTTACACTCTGTTCCAACGCGGCGTGGGTGACGAAGCCTATCGCGTTGACCCGGATAACGCCTTCCGCAGCGGCGACGCCGTGCGCCTCTTGCTGGAGCCCAGCGCGGACGGCTATCTCTATATTTTCAACACCACCAACAACGGCAAGGCTTCGCTGATTTACCCCAACGCGGACTTGAACAAAGGCGGCAATCAAGTCAAAGCGCATTATCCGTTTGAATTGCCTTCAGCGGAAGAAAAAAACCCTAACAA
This sequence comes from Acidobacteriota bacterium, assembly GCA_043769325.1. Taxonomy (GTDB): domain Bacteria; phylum Acidobacteriota; class Blastocatellia; order Pyrinomonadales; family Pyrinomonadaceae; genus JAYVJN01. The sequence goes on along the minus strand of JAYVJN010000370.1, from coordinate 3,705 downwards.
CCGTTGGTTCAGCTTTTACGGCACAACCGGAACCGAGCAAATCTATGTTGTCTTGACGAAAGAACCGCTCAAAGGTTTGCCCGCCAATCCAACGGCGTTGGCGGCTTATTGCGCGCAAAACAAAAACGCCGACGGCGCGTGCCTGGTGCAAGATTCGGTGTGGGCGGGCATCAAAGCCTTTGACCAGCAAGATAAAGTTTACGTCGCCAAAAACACCGCCGAAGTCGGGCAAAAGCAGACCTCTGCCGAACGGCCTTCGGATACCAAATCGCGTGGCTTCGGATTAGCCCCTAAGGAAGCCGCGCCCACCGTCGTCTTTATGAACGCTTCGGCTGACCGCAGCGTGCTGTTTGCCAAACTGGAACTTAAACATAACTAACGGCCCCTCGTAACGCTTAAAAGTTTTGCGTCCCGCCTTCAGGCGGCTTGCTGCGGCCTCAGCAGCCGCCTGAAGGCGGGACGCAAAACGTCTGAGGAAAAATATATCCATGAAACGAAACTTTGCCATTATTACTTTATGCCTCGCGGCCTTAGCCTTAGTTTGGTACTCGCGGCCCGCAGCCACCGCGCACGCGCAACAACCTATAATTGAGGGCGCGGAAGCCTTAAAACAGGGTCGCGCTTTTCTCAAACGCGGGCAAGCCGACCAAGCCCTGGCCAAACTGCAAGCCGCGCTTAAATCGTTCACCCAAGCCAACAAACCCAAAGGCGTCGCCGGCGCAAATGACGCCCTGGGCGATTTATATTTGCAACAAGGGCAGTACAAAATCGCGCTTGATTACTACCAAAAAGCCTACGATTCGTTTGTGCAAGCGCGTAGCCAGCAAGGGGCGATTGAAACCGCCGCCGGTTTTCCCGATAACCAGTACAACGCTAACTTGATGCTCGCCAAAATCGGCCAGGCCAGTCTGCAAGCGGGAGACGCTTCTTCCTCTGCTGCGGCTTATTCGCGGATGGATTCGACCAAACCAGACCCGTCGAAATTCACCGGCATCAATCCCGCTAATATCGTGAGCGGCAGCAAACCCAGCCTCGGCGGGTTGCGCGGCGGACTCGGCGGAGTGCTCGGCGGCGGCCGGCCCAGCGTTCCGACTGCGCCCGTCGCCGGTGTCGGCCAGGCTCTCGGCGCGGCGCAAGGCTTGGTCGGTTTTTACCGGCAGACCATCATTTTCAGCTTGCGGGCTTTGGGCGCGGGACGCCTGGATTACCGCAACGGCAATCTCACCGGCGCGCAGAAAAACTACGCCGAGGCTCTCGCCGCCGCCAGTGTGCCGTTGGTCAGTAGTTCCAGCCAGTCGCGCCGCATCCGCGCCGCTTCGCGCACCTCGTTGGGCGATATTTTTCTGCAACAGAACAAACCAAAAGACGCCGCCAAGCTTTACCAAGACGCGCTTAACGCCGCCAACAGTGACAAGCGTTTGGATTTAGCCTGGCCCGCGCAACGCGGCCTGGCCCGTAGTTTATCGCTGCAAGCCGCAGCGGAAAAGGATGTTAAGAAGAATCTGCAACGCCGCGACGAAGCCATCGCCAAATACCGCGAGGCCATTGCGACGATTGAAACTATCCGCGCCGGCAGCCTTCGCGCCGACGAAGCGCGCACCACTTTTCTCGCCACAACGGAAAGCGTCTTTGAAGAAGCCGCGCACGTTTGCGCCGAAAGCGCGTTACTGGCCGCGAATCTGCCCAACGGCGGCCCCTTGACTGGCCCCGCCGTCAATTACGCCGCCGCCGGTTTCCAGTTTAGCGAACAGGGCCGCGCCCGTTCTTTGTTGGATATGCTGGGCGAAACCGGCGTCAATATCACAGGCGATGTGCCCGCCGACCTCTTGCAACGCAAACAGACCAACCTCGCGCGCCAACAGGAAATCGCCGGCGTCTTGACCGGACTCGCCCTTTCTGAAGATGAAAAGAACAGCCCCGACACCAAAAAACTGGAAGAAGAACTCGAAACTCTGACGACGGAATTCGACGCCATCGAAAACCAGATTCGCACCAGTAGCCCCCGTTACGCTTCACTTACCGCGCCGCAGCCGTTCACTTTGGGCGACGTGCAGCAAAAGGTCGTGGACGGAAACACCGCCTTGCTTGAATACAATCTCGGAGCTAACGCCTCGTATTTGTGGGTTGTTACGGACAGCGTCGCGCTCTACAAATTGCCGGGCCGCGAGGCCGTCAACAAACAGGCGCAAGACTTGCGGGCCACCATCATTCCGCCGCGCCTGCAACGCCGTCTCGTCGGGATTGACGTGGCAATGGACACGCGCGGCTTCGGTCTGCAACCGTTACCGGCCTCGGAAGGCGTGACCAATTTTGCCACCGCCTCCAACGCGCTCTATCAAACCGCGATTGCGCCCGCCAAAGCTGTTATCGGCGAAAAACGCCTGGTCGTGGTGGCCGCCGGCGGACTCAATTACGTCCCCTTTGAAACCCTCGTATCTTCAACTCAGGGAGCGGATTACGCCTCTTTGCCGTATCTCGTCAACACTAATGAAGTGGTCTATGCGCCTTCGGCCTCAGTGATTGGGTTTATGCGCCAACAGAACAACGCGGCGGCCACCGGCAAGAATATGCTGATTGTCGCCGACCCCGTGTTTTACGGCGGCGACGCCCGCGCCAAAGGCCCGGCGGCGACTACCTCAGCGGCTTCCGGCGAAGCGCGTGGACTTGGTTTAGTGTCGGCCCTGAGCGATGTTTCCGGTGGCGAAGTTGCTGCTGCGGGCAACAGCGCGGGGCTACCCCTGGCGCGTCTTTTGGGGACACGCGCCGAAGCGCAGCAAATCACGGCTTTGACTAAAGCGTCCGGTGGCGTGGCTGATACCTGGTTGGATTTCGACGCCAACGAAGCTAACGTCAATACCCGCGATTTGAAGAAATACCGCGTCATTCACTTCGCCACGCACGGCCTCTTAAATGCGGAACGCCCACAGTTTACAGGTGTTGTGCTGTCATTGGTCGGCAACAAAACGGGCGACGGTTTCCTTCGCGCGGACGAGATTTTCAACCTCGGTTTGGGCCGTCCGTTAGTCATGCTTTCGGCTTGTGAAACCGGCTTAGGCCGCGAAAAACGCGGCGAAGGCGTCATCGGCCTGACCCGCGCCTTTATGTACGCGGGCGCGCCGACGGTAGGCGTGAGTTTGTGGTCGGTGGCCGATAATTCCACCGCGCTGCTGATGACCGACTTCTACAAAAAATACCTGGCCGCGCCCAACACCTCGCCCACAACCGCCATGCGCACCGCCCAACGCGCCATGATTACCGGCAAAAAATACAGCGCGCCGTTTTATTGGTCGCCCTTTGTCCTCAACGGCGAATGGCGCTAAAAGGCCGTGAACCGTAAATCGTGAATCGTGATAAGAACATGACGCGGAGCGTGTAATTTTCCCCTGTCAACTATCCCTTATCCACTGATTTTCTATAAAATAGTGGACAAGGGATAGTTGACAGGGGAAAGTGGCGTGTTCCCGATGGGGCCAATTGCCATTGATAAGCGTTGCGCGGTTAAATTTCAATCCTTGAGGCGCATATGAACGCATCTATTTAAGCAGGTAAGACTATGTTTTCGGGCCTAATCCGAATGCGGAAACACGCACTTAGTCAAGTGTGCCCTAGGGCTTACGCATCTGTAAATTGTTGACAAATAAGCAAAGGCTTTATGTTTTCTACAATTAGGCCATGATTTGCGCAGTAAATTAGTGGCGAATCCCT
>JAYVJN010000369.1:0-4878 GCA_043769325.1 Acidobacteriota bacterium | reverse complement strand
GGAAACGGCTTCTTCATCGCCCGTCGCGCCCAACGAATTAGGGGCCGGCGGCGGTGTTGGCGCAGGTGTTGAAACCGGCGTCGGCGTGGGCGTCGGGCCTGTTCCGTAAGTGTAGCTGAAACTGTCGAAAACTAATCCATAGCTATCAGTTATATTATAAACGACTACTCGTGTGACATTTGGGACAGCAGCAAGGTCAATGGGAATAGGAGCATAACTTCCTTGAGGGGGCGGGTGTGATCCACCTGTTCCTATCACATCTCTAGTTGTAACATATATGCCATTTTGGTAAATGTCATACTTGGCAATGACTCCGAAATCATCACTACTTAACACATAAAATTTAAGGTCATTCACTGGTTCAGTGAAGGTTATAGTCAATGGCGCAGAGTGATTCAGAAAAAAGGGTAACACCCCTCTTACAACCAGGTTTGGTTGCGTTTGCACATAAGCCGAGTAGCCACCGAAATAGCCATAGACGAAGTAGTTATTTGTACTGCTAAAACTGATCTTATAGTTTTGCGTGTACAAACTGTTAATTATTGTGCCAGAGGAAAGGTCATCGAAGTTGATTTGAACCGGGGTTGTATTCGGCGCATTGCCGATGGAATAAGTATAGTCGTTGACATCTTCGGAGAAAGAGGCGTCTTCTTTTAGTTCCAGATCGTTTTTAGCCCCAGAGAAGTCAATTGTTTGTTTGTCGTCAAAAGTCCAGACGCCCCAGGTTGTGGTCGGGGCCGCAGGGTCTGAAGTGCCGCCGGCTATGAGATATTTTTCGGGCTTGAAACTGCCTTTATAAACTACGCCCTGGCTTAGTTTTGCGTCGTCAATCAGGCCGTCGAAGGTGTTGCTGGCGTCGTCACCGCGCGCGCCGATTTTGAGGCTGGCCGTGCCTTGCGCCGGATATAAATTGGAATCCTTGGAGCCGTCTAAATTGCCGTCCACATAAACCCGCAGTTGGTGGCCGTCAAAGACTCCGGCGACGTGCTGCCAGTCGCCCGCCGTGAGGCTGGTGACGCCGGTGACAAATTCATATTCATTGGCGTTTCGCACCGTGCCGAAAAGCAGTTTGCCGCCAGGGATAAGCCGTAAAACAAACCCGCCGTCGTCTTGGGCCAGCCAGTTATAACGCTCAATAATGCCTTGTTGGTTGGCGGTAGAATTGGTTTTTAGCCAGGCCTCCGCCGTGAAAGTGGTCAGACTTTTGAGGCTTCCCGTTTTTGGCACTTCGGCATAAGCACCATTGCCGTTAAGCGAAAGACTCATGCGCGTAGCTTCCGCCGGTTCGCCAACGGAAGGCGTAGCTCCGCCAACAATGGCGGTGGTAGTGGCGGTTGCCGTAGCTCCGAGGTTGTCCGTCACCGTCAGCGTTTACAGTGTAAGTCCCCGCGTCGGCGTAAGCGTGCGCCGGGGCCTCGTGCTTTTCGCCGGAAACGCTCGCGTTGTCGCCAAAATTCCAGGCGTAATTGACTATTGAGCCGTCCGGGTCGGATGAAGCAGTCCCATTGAACTGCACCGGCCCGCCGGCAGAGCCGCGAGACACGCCTCCGGCATTAGCTATGGGCGGTTGATTAGAAAGCAGCGAAGTCCTGGCTTTTAGCTTGCGGGCGGTAGAGACGGGAGCTAGTGCGGCAAGTAAACAGCCGGTAGTCGAAACGCTTATCAAGGCTAGTTTACGCCATTGCGTAAGCAACGAAAAAGACTCGGTAGAGCGAAGCATAAAATACCTCCTAATGCTTGCGGGCAGACTCTGGAAAACCGAAAACGGAAGTTCAATGAAGCCAACGTAACACTTCTTGCAGAAAGCGGCAATGCGGCAATCTTTTGCGGGCCGCGCGTTGACAACAAATCGCGGATGCCGTATCAGTTAGGCTAAGGGCCGGAAAATCGTGAGCGTATTGCTTGCGGCAGCTTTGTTACGGTCAAAGGAACTAATAATGGATTTTACAACAAGAGAAATGCTCAAGCGTTACGCGAAATTGGCGATAGGCCAACCCTTCGCGCCGATTTTACTTAATATACTGGTTACGTCAGTTTGCGATATGCGCTGCACGCACTGTTTTTTCACGGAAGAACTGGACAACCGTGAGCGCAAGAAGTTTCAGATGAAGACGCACGAACTCCAGCGCATCTCGGAAACGCTTGGCGGCAATTTGGGCGTGCTCATCATCGCCGGCGGCGAACCCTTTACGCGCAAGGATTTACCCGAAGTCGTCAAGGCTTTTTACGAAAACAACAAGCTCGAATCGGTCTATTTGATGTCCAACGGCCAGATTCACCAACGCATCTTCCCCGACGTGACCAGGCTTTTGCAGGAATGCCCTAACCTCAATGTCACCGTCGCTTTGGGCATTGACGGGCTGGAAGCGCAACACGAAAAGATTCGCCGCAAAGAAGGTTCCTGGGCCAAAGCCATCCACACGGCGCGCACGCTCAAGGAAATGAAGAAAGAGTTCCCGCGCCTCGACGTGCAGACCTGCACCTGCGTCATGCGCTCTAATCAGGACACGATTTTCGATTGGTACGACTTCTTAAAGCACGACCTCAAACCCGACAAGGTGAACATTAACTATATTCGCCCGCCCTCGGCTGACGCAACCGAACTGGATTTCGACCATTCGCGCTACGCCCAACTGTCGCAGATGATTCTCGAAGACACGCGCAACGCCACGCTCAAGAACACTTACGGCGGCGACGCGGGTTATTTCAAAGCGGCGATTGATATGTATATGCACGACCTCATCGCCAAAACCAAAGAGGAAGAAAAAGCGCAACTCAAATGCTACGCCGGAACCGCCGGCGCGGTCATTTACGACAACGGTGACTTATCCTCCTGCGAAAACCTCGACATGATTGGCAACCTGCGCGATTACGAATGGGATTTCCAAGGCATCTGGCGTTCGGAAGCCATGAAAGACCGTCGCAAAAAGGCCCACGACGGCTGTTTCTGCACCCACGAATCCAACTGCTACTATCCGTCTTTGCCCTTGAACCCCGGTCACTTATTCAACATCAAGCGGCTCGAAGGCCAACTGAAAAAGGCCAGCAAAAAGATGGAAGCGCAACAAGCCGCCGAGGGTTTAGCCGTCAAAGCATAACCCTGCTATGTCCATTAACAAACGTCCCTGGACGGCGGAAGAATACGCCGCCTGAGTTTGGCGGTTGAGTACAATATGCCAGGGGGAATTGTGGTTGTCGGAACAGAGGCATTTACCTATGTGCGACTCCTTTAGCGGCTGTGCCGCCCGATGTGCGGAAAGGCTTGGCCTTTCCGGTACTTCACCTCTCAATCCCCGAGGCTATGCCTCCTAAGCGGCGGCGCAGCCGCTAAACTCAGGGTGCTAAGTGTGACGGCGAGGCGTAGCCGTCGCCGCACATCGGGCGGCACAGCCGCAAAAAACATCCGTTTGTAAGAAAAAGAGCCACATAGCCTGTGTTTATGAATAAGACGCTTGTATTTATCGGCGAAGGGCAAACTTTCGACTCCCACAAAATCCGGCGCGACCTGATTAAAATTGGCGTCACCAATCTGCGCTTCGGTTACTTGATAGGTTCGGTTTTGGAAGGCGACTATCGTTTTAATGAAGAGACGTAACAATTGTGCGTCTGAGCGACAACCTAAATATCATCTCTATGTACGGCACGGGCGATGCCAGCCTCAATCTGGCCCTGGAACTGCAACGCCGCGAACCACGTCCCTTGCGTGTCACTGATTTGGGCTACGATTTCGAGTTTCCCCTGCAAAGCATTCGCACAATTGGGGAAATGCTAGACAAGATAAACGCCGAAGTATTTGAAACCGAACAGCCCGCGCTGGTAGAAAAAGTGGCCTGAGCGTTGCCACAAAGCTAAAGCCGTGAAAATCCGCAAGCTACATCTCAAAAACATCGGCCCCTTTGATGACGCCGAACTCGAATTTCTGCCCGGCCCCGCAGGTCTGGCAGAAATTCACATCTTCACGGGCCAAAACGGAAGCGGGAAAACTACGCTTCTGACGATGCTCAGTGGCGTCTTTTGTAATTTAGTTTCTGAAACACAGTCCGAATTTGGTTCTCTCAAAAAAAGGTTTAGATTTTTTGAATATGATGGTTCGGAAGATTTTATATTTAATCAAGAGGATTGTTTCAAAAGCCAAGCAAAGATTTACCTAAATGAGAACGATAAAGTAAAAATTGTCGCCAATCCTACTTGGTGGAATTCAATCATTAATGAAGTTACATCAAGCCAAGTTATCAAAGATTACAGACCACTAACCACTATGTCTGGAATTCCAGATGTAGCACTTAGCTTTGCCGCTTTCGCTTTCTCAGGTTACAGGCAAATTCAATCTGAGCGAGTTGAGGCAATTTATGAACCTAAAGGTTTTAATCCGCTTGCTCAGTCGCTTGATTTCGTAAAGGATTATAGCCGCCAGGCGAATCAAATATCAATTAACCAATTGATTGCCAACAATATTTCCAAGCGGGCTTTATCCAAAGAGGATGGCGAGGCTAAAGAGGCCGAAAGATACGCAACGGTTTTAGCCAAGATTGAGAAGGCGATTTTTGACATCACCGGCGAAGAAATAAGGTTCAAACTTAAAAGAAGTCCGATAGATTTAGTAGTCAGTCTCAACGGCATAGAATTAGAGTTCGATGTTTTGCCCGACGGCCTACGTTCCTTGATAAGTTGGATAGCTGATTTGCTGGGCCGGGTGGATTTGCTGAAATGGAACAATGACTTGCCGATTACCGACAAGAAACTGATTCTGTTGTTGGACGAAATCGAGGTGCATCTGCATCCCGCGTGGCAGCGCAAGGTCTTGCCGGTGGTGCAGAAGTTGTTCAAAAACGCGCAGATATTCGTCTCCACGCATTCGCCGTTTGTGGTCAATTCGGT
>JAYVJN010000368.1:0-7770 GCA_043769325.1 Acidobacteriota bacterium | reverse complement strand
CTTGGCGGCGATTTTACGACCGTTTTGGGCGTAACGCGCAACCGTATCGCCCGCTTAAACAGCGACGGCACGCTTGACACGGCGTTTGACCCGAATGCGAACGACTTAGTCCTTTCAATCGCGGTGCAGCCGGACGGCAAGATTTTGCTTGGCGGCGATTTTACGACCGTTTTGGGCGTAACGCGCAACCGCCTCGCGCGTCTGAACACGGACGGCACGCTTGACACGGCGTTTAACCCGAATGCGGGCAACACTGTCATTTCAATCGCGGTGCAGCCTGACGGCAAAGTGCTGGTGGGTGGCAATTTCACCACTATCGGCGGACAGACGCGCAATCGCCTCGCCCGATTGGATGGCGTAACCGGACTTGCCGATTCTTGGAACCCGGATGCGAACAACGGTGTCCGTTCAATCGCGGTGCAGCCTGACGGCAAAGTGTTAGCGGGCGGACTATTCACCACCATCGGCGGACAGACGCGCAACCGCATCGCCCGACTCGCTGCAACAAGCGGACTGGCCGATTCTTGGAACCCGAATGCGAATAACCAAGTCAATACAATCGTGGTGCAGTCGGACGGCAAAGTGCTGGCGGGCGGCACATTCACCACCATCGGCGGACAGACGCGCAACCGCCTCGCCCGATTGGATGCCGCTACCGGACTTCCCGATACTTGGAACCCGAATGCGAATGGCATTGTCATTTCAATCGCGTTGCAGTCGGACGGCAAAGTGCTGGTGGGTGGCAATTCCAACATCATCGGCGGACAGACGCGCAATTTCATCGCCCGACTGGATGGCGTAACCGGACTTCCCGATTCTTGGAACCCGAATGCGAATGGCATTGTCCATTCAATCGTGTTGCAGTCGGACGGCAAAGTGCTGGCGGGCGGCGATTTCACCACCATCGGCGGACTAGGGCGCAACTATTTTGCCCGTCTCTTAAACGACACGCCCGCGCTCTCAACGCTCGCCGTGACGCAAACTACTCTGACCTTAACCCGCGACGGTTCCGCTCCGCAGTTTGACCGCGTCATCTTCGAGCAATCAACCGACAACGGCGCAACCTACACCCCGCTCGGTACGGCCACCAACAGCCAGCCCACACCCGCCGGTCAAGCGAAAGGCGACGGCCCCTTGGCCCCCAACGCCGCCAGCTATACCCTCACCGGATTGATTCTGCCCGCCGGACAAAATGTGCTGATTCGCGCGTGCGGCTTCTACGGCTCGGAAACCATCGAAGACAAGGTTCAGAATGCGTTTTTCGCCCTCTTCCCGACGGCCTCCGGTGTGACCATCGGCGGTTACGTCCTGACACACTTGGGACTCGCCCCGCGCCGCGCCACCGTGACGCTCACCGACCTCAACGGCAACGTGCGGTCAACCACCGTCAACCGTTGGGGCCGCTATCAATTCAACGACCTCGCGCCAGGCCGAACCTATTTCGTGACGGTGGAAGCGAAGGGCTACAACTTCACGCCGCCGACCCAGGTCTTGACGCCTGGTTTCGACGTGGAAAACCTTGACTTTACAGCTTTCGCCGCGCGTTAGCGTTGGGAAGGCCCGAAACGCCGCGAAAAGACCCGGTAAGTGCAAAAGCAGAGATGTAGGACTTACGCAGAAAGAGGTTTTTAGCCACAGATTCACACAAATTCACACGGATTGAAGCAGCTATACTTCGCACGGGCACAATTGGCGTATTGAGAGACGCCACAAGTCAGTACCGGAAGCGGTAGCGGCCGGGTCGCAACTGAGGTGCATGGAAGCGTTGCCTAATTCAGGCGCGAACCGCCGCCGCCGTCGCGGTCTCCGCATATGACTTTCCGGCTTGCGTCGCCAGGAGGAATTACTATCCTCTTCTACTGGCTTCTTGGCGAAGGTATTGAAAAAGTGTGTTGCCAGATTTGCGGTGAAAATAATTTTCACTTTTTTTCGCGGCGGGGCGGGTGAGTACCTAATGGGGCCAGGGCAACCCGCTAGCGCGGTAGGGTAACAACCCGTCGCTATCGCTTCCGGTACTGACCTTTTTGCCACGCGCCGCGTATAACCAAACAAACCTTGGCGGTATTGCGTAGTTAGCCCTTTTTGCAAGATAGACAGCCTCTGCCCGCATTGTTATGATGCGCGTCTGTAAGCAGGTGAGAAAAAGTTACGCCGGATAATTAAAGTTCAGAGTTACGCTTTTAAGCGTGAGTTTTACGCCGCCCTTTACGCTTCAAGGCGTAACTCTCAACGCCGGAATACTTTCTCTTACCTGCTTAACACTGATTTCACATTGAAGGTAGGATACTTTATTGGAAATTGCGGGCGCGTTGCCCTCTGAGGCGACAAAAGCGGGGCCTTCGCTTATACACCTTCCAACGGCGCGGAAATTGACCCTTTCCGCGCTGGTTTGTGTGATTTTCTTCACCGTTTCCGGCGGGGCTTACGGCATCGAATCCTTGCCTGGCAAGGTCGGCGCGGGGCTGGCGGTGGTTTTCATAATGGTCACGCCCTTGCTGTGGAGTCTGCCGATTGCCCTGATGGTTTCCGAATTGGCGAGCATGATGCCGGAAGAGGGCGGCTATTATGTCTGGGTGCGGCGGGCTTTGGGCGATTTCTGGGGCGTGCAGGAAGGCTGGTGGACAATCGGTTATACCTGCGTGGACATGGCGATTTACCCCGTCTTGTTCGTCAATTATCTGGCCTTTTTCGTGCCCGCTTTAGCCAAACCCGTGGACGGCCCATTGTCCTGGCGTATTTGGTTTTACCGTTGGCTGATTTGCGTGACGATTATCGCGCTTTCATGCGCCATCAACTGGCGCGGGGCAAAGGCCGTCGGACGCACGGCGCAGAGTATGTTCGGCTTTGTGCTGGCGGCGTTTGCGGTCTTGGTTCTGCTTGGGTTGACGAAAAATGGCGCGTTAGGCGCGGCTTGGACGGCGATTCAGACGAGTTTCGCAAACCGCCCTGACGCGGCGTTACTAGCCGTCGGCATCTCTACGGTGTTGTGGAATTATAGCGGCTGGGACAACGTGACAACCTACGCCGGCGAGGTCAACGACGCCGCGAAGAATTACCCGCGCGCGATGGCTTGGGCTTTGCCGCTGACGATTGGCGCGTATCTTTTGCCCACGCTGGCGGGTTTGAGCGTAACCGCCGCGCCCGAACATTGGAGCGATGGGACTTGGCCTGTGATTGGCGCGTTGGTAGCCGGAAAATGGCTTGGTCTGGCGTTGGCGGGCGCGGCTTTGTTATCGGCCTGGTCTTTGTTCAATAGCCAATTGCTTTATGTCTCGCGCCTTCCCTATCGCATGGCCTGTGACGGTTGGCTGCCCAAATTTTTCGCCCGCGCCGATTCCGAAACAGGCGTCCCGCGCAACGCTTTACTGTTCGCGTGTGGCGCGGCGGCGTTGTTTTCCATGCTGTCCTTCGACAAACTCGTCGTTATGGACATCATGCTTTACTGCGCCGAATTATCACTGGAATTTGTGGCGTTGGCGGTCTTGCGTTGGCGACAACCGGACGCTGTGCGCCCTTTTCGCGTGCCGTTAGGTTGGCTGGGCGTGGCTTACGTCTGTCTTGCGCCGTTAGCGTTCGGGGCCGTCGCGTTATGGGCTAATCTGCAAGACAGCGAACAATGGCGGCAACTCGTTATCGTCACGCTTATCATTCTGACCGGCCCCGTCGTTTATTACGCGCAACGCAAAAGATAGGATTTTCCAATGGCAGTTGCGCCAGCGAACGGCGGGCGCAAGCGACCCTTCCCGACCTGCCAGGTAGTCAAACGGGCCTGGGTTTCTTGTTCGCGTCCATGTAGTTACAGTTTTTATCAAGCCGGCCCAGCGACCTGGCAGGTTAGGAAGGGTCGCTTGCGCCCGCTTCTGCCATAGCCTAACCTTTAACTGTAACAGACACTGTTTTCCACCTGTTACCCAGGCTACTGTTATTGCTAATCCAAGCCTTTAATCATCAAAAAGCCGTCGCCGCCGTTGACGTAGTAGCGCGGTAGCCTTTGCGTGACGACGTAGCCGAGGCTGCGATAGAGATTGACGGCGGCAGTGTTGACGGAACGCACTTCAAGGCGCACCATCCGCACGCCGCGTTTCTTAAAGGCGTCTTCCATTTTCTCCATGAGGCTTGCCGCCAGGCCGCGCCGACGGTGTTCCGGGGCCACGCCCAGCGTCGTCACATGGCCTAGCGCGTCGTCTTCGACCAAACCGATAACAAAGCCGGTCATCTGCCCGCCGGACGTGACGCTGCGGTAGGAAAGCGCTTGGCTGGAAGTTAAAAGATAGTCAAGCGTCTCGCGGGTGTAGGCTTCGCCGTCGAGAAAGCAGCGTTGGTCTAGCCGGAAAACCTCGTCCAAATGCGCTAAGGTCAACGGGCGCATCTCGTAACGCAACTCCGGCGCGGTGTAGCTAATCACCGGCTGCGAGGGTTCCCAGACGGACTCCGGCGCAAACCAGGAAAAAGGCCACCAACGCGGGCGAATTTTCTTAATAACAGCCATAAACGATTGCGGATTGCGGATTGCGGATTGCGAATTAAAAGCGGCCCCCGGCTGCTCTTAGCGCAGATTCACGCGCACGCGCATCGCTTTCATGGACATTTGCCACCAATAAAATACAGTTACATCCGGTGACGGGCAAGACGCTTCTAGCTTATTAGTTTTACCCTTTGTCCGTCAAATTATAAGCGCGAATTTAAGGCAGAAACGCGCACGGAAGTCTCGCGTGTCGAGCCGACACATCACTGACACGCTTACTAAGTAACGCGAATAAAATAACCTGACCCACCAAGCATCTTGCAGAAACACGCACTACGTCAAGTGTGTTATGTTTTACGCCCTTGACTTCGTGCGGGCTTCCGCATTGTGGGTCAACTTATTTCTGGCGTGTTACTTCCGTGCGCGTTTCTGCCTTTATTCCAACAACATACAATCGCCGTAGCTATAAAAACGATACCGCGAGGCGACGGCGTGGCGATAGGCATCCAACACCAAAGCGCGTCCGGCAAACGCGCTTACCAGCAACAAAAGAGACGATTGCGGCAAGTGGAAATTGGTCAACAGCGCGTCAACCGCGCGGAAATTATAACCTGGCGTGATAGTCAAAGCCGCCTCGCCCGCGCCCGCGCAGACCTGTCCCGTTGCGTCCGTTGCGCTTTCCAAAGCGCGGGCCGTAGTCGTGCCGATGGCGCACAAACGCCCGCCGCCGGCGCGGGCCGCGTTGATAATGGCAGCGCTTTCCGCGCTGATGAAGTAGCGTTCCGCCGCGACGCGATGCTCACTGATTTCACTCACGCGCACCGGCTCAAACGTGCCGTAACCAACGTGCAGGGTAATTTCCACAACCTGCACGCCACGCGCCGCAAGTTCCACAAAAATCTGCGGCGTAAAGTGCAAACCGGCGGTGGGCGCGGCGATGGCCCCGCGTTCGTGGGCATAGACCGTTTGATACCGTTCGCGGTCAGCCGCCGCATCGCCGTCGGCGCGTTTGATGTATGGCGGCAAAGGCGTTTGCCCTAACTCGTCAAGCGTCTGTTCAAATGAATTGTCGCAGCCAAAACGCACCATGCGCCGCCCGTCGGGTAAAGCTTGCAAGACCTCACCGCGCAACCGTTTACCGCCAAACGACACCATTTGGCCAGGCTGCAAACGACGCCCGGGCCGCGCCAGCGTCTCCCATAGCAAAGGCTCTAATTCACGCACCAAAAAGAGTTCCACACGCCCGCCCGAAGGCTCTCGCCGGCCCACCAAACGCGCCGGAAAAACCCGCGTGTTATTGACGGCAACGACATCAACGGCGCGTAAATGCGTGGGGAAATCTGTAAATGTTTCGTCGCGCCAATTGCCGCCGGCGCGGTTTATCGCCAACATCCGCGAGGCGTCGCGTTGCTCAAGCGGCTGTTGGGCAATCAATTCTTCAGGTAAGTCAAAAGCAAAATCGCTAATCCGCATCGCTCCTATCTTCGCGTTTTGCCGCCTCTCGCGCAAGTTGATTTACTGACCAACAGAAGAATAATCTGCGGAACACGCAGAACACGCGAAAAATACCTAATATGAAGCTCTTTTTGGCGACTAAATGTTGCCAGTGTTCGTTTTTGCGGCTGTGCCGCAAAAGAAGTCACAGAATAAGCTGGAAAATAACTGTTCTGCCGCAACGCGACTAGCCGGCAGTGGGCAGCCGGCAGTAAGAAGCCGCGTGGCGCGAATCTGCCAGAACCGCCGCCGCCTCGGTCTTCGTCAATGGCTTTCCGGCGTGCTTCGCCAGTAGCAACATCGCTCTTCTTCTACTGCCTACTGCCTACTGTCTGCTGCCTGCTGGCTTCTCCGCGTGTTCCGCAGTCTATTATTCCGGCATCTGTTTTGTCTTGGCTGACGAATTGCTTTATCATTGGCGGCGTGGGAGAGAGATTTATGCGTAATAATTGGCGGATAGTTTTATCGTGCGTATTAGCGTTGGCGTTTGTGGCGTCGGCGTGTGCGCAAAAACCGGCGGCGCAAGCCGCGAAACCCGAAGATAAACAAAAATCAGGGAATAAAAAAATGACTTCAATTTATGATTTCACGATGAAAGACATTGACGGCAACGAAGTTAAGCTTGACGCTTATCGTGGCCAGGCGGCGCTGATTGTCAATGTCGCCAGCCGTTGCGGTTACACCCCGCAATACGAAGGCTTAGAGGCTATCTATAAGAAATACAAAGGCAAAGGCTTTGTCATACTCGGCTTTCCCGCCAATAATTTCGGGGCGCAAGAGCCGGGCACGGAAAAAGAAATCAAGTCTTTCTGTTCGCTTACCTACGGCGTGACGTTTCCCATGTTCGCCAAAATCTCGGTCAAAGGCGCAGACCAACACCCGTTCTACAATTTTCTTACGCGCCAGGAAACCAACCCCGAATTTAGCGGTGAAATCGGTTGGAATTTCGCCAAATTCCTCATCGGCAAGGACGGCAAAATCGTCGCCCGCTTCGGCCCCGGCGATGAACCGGATGGCGAAAAAGTTACCGGCGCAATTGAGAAAGAGATTCAATAGACGGTAGGCGGTATGCCGCAAGCAGTTTCATTTCTGCCCACTGCCCACTGCCCACTGCCCACTGCTTTATGCAACGATTAGCCCGATATGCTTGGTTCACGCTTGGCGTCAACGTCTTGGTGATTTTGTGGGGCGCGTATGTCCGCGCCTCGAAATCGGGTGACGGCTGCGGCAGCCATTGGCCTTTGTGCAATGGCGATGTCGTGCCGAACGTCTCGCTTGCCACTACGATTGTCGAATTCACGCACCGTCTGACGAGTGGCGCGGCCTTTATTTTGGTAGTGGTCTTGTTAGTACGCGCCTGGCGCAATTTTGGACAGGGCCATCCGGCGCGGGCGGGCGCGTTGGCGTCGTTCATTTTTATAACACTGGAAGCCCTGATTGGCGCGGTTTTGGTGCGTAAAGGTTTAGTGGCGAACAATGATTCCATTGCCCGCGCGGTGGTGATGTCGGTGCACTTGGTCAACACCTTTTTGTTGTTGACCAGTTTGACTTTAACCGCTTGGTGGGTGACAACGGGCTTACGTTTGCGCCTGACAGGGCAAAATGGCTGGACACCGGCGGCAATGGCGGGACTATCGGGCTTGCTATTGTTGGGTGTCAGCGGCGCGGTGGCGGCCCTGGGCGATACGCTTTTCCCGGCCCGTTCGTTGGCTGAAGGTTTGCGGCAAGACCTTTCCGGCACAGCCCACATACTTATTCGTTTGCGTTTATTGCATCCGTTCATCGCGGCTGGCGTCGGCACATTTTTACTC
>JAYVJN010000367.1:0-9277 GCA_043769325.1 Acidobacteriota bacterium | reverse complement strand
CGCCTCGAAGTTCAGGCGCAGCGAATGTTTGACAGTAAGGCCGACTGCTGCTTTTTGACCGACCAGTTACAGTTCTTCTGGCGCACCCGTGAGATGTATTGGACGGACTGGACAATTGGCGGCTATCAGGACTGGCAGAGGCTTGTGCCGGGAACTTTGATGATGTATCAGGATCATAATTTTCGTTATCCCGAAACCGGCCCCTTAGCGCGGCGCGGCGAAGACAGCGCGTTACTCGCGGAGTTGGCGGCGCGTAAAACCATCGCGGAACTGCCCGACGCCGGCCACTTGTACGTCTATATCTACCACGATAACAACACCTTTGAAGAGAATCACCACCGCCGCATCAGCCACGCCCACGCCCGCGACGAAGTAGCCTTGCGACGGGCCTCAGATACGCTTGGCGCGGCCCTGGGTTATTACAATCTGCCGTTGCCCTACACGGTCAGAGCAAGTTCGGGCCGCGAATTATTGACATATGGAGGCGTCCGATGAAAAACAGCGAAGAACCTCTTTCCGCCGCGCCCGCCACCGCCCGCGCTACGGTTTGCCTGAGTATGATTGTCAAGAACGAAGCGGCGGTGATTCGCCGTTGCTTGGCCTCGGTGCGGGACTTTATTGACACCTGGGCCATCTGCGACACCGGCTCAACCGACGCGACGAAGCAAATTATTCAAGAGACGCTGGCAGACATTCCCGGCGAACTTCACGAATGCGAGTGGGTCAATTTCGGCCACAACCGCACGGAAGCCTACCGTTTGGCCCAGCCCCAGGCCGACTACGTTCTGATTATAGACGCGGACATGACGGCTCTGGTGCAAGACGAATTCAGACACAACCTAAGCGCGGATTCCTACCTGATTCGCTACGAAGGCGACCTTGATTACCGTCAGCCGATGCTCCTCAACGCGCAACACGACTGGGCTTTTCGCGGCGTCACCCATGAATATATCCATGCCGAAACCGCCGCCTCGCGCGAAACGCTGGCGCAACTCACCTATCAACACCACGCCGACGGCGGGATGCGGAGCGACAAGCTCACACGCGACAAGAAACTGCTGACCGCAGGCTTGGCCGCCGAACCCGACAACGCCCGCTCTATGTTCTACCTGGCGCAGACGTTACGCGACTTGCGGGAATATACGGAAGCCATCGAGTGGTATCGCCGGCGGGTTGCGGCGGGCGGCTGGGCCGAAGAAGTGTGGTATTCGCGTTATCAAATTGCGCGTCTGCGGCAACTGACCGGCGCGTCTTGGGACACCGTGCAGGCTGAGTATCTGCAAGCGTTTGAATCACGCCCGACGCGGCTTGAGCCTCTGTATGAAATTGTCCGTTACTACCGCGAACGCCAAAAATATCACATCGCCTGGCTGTTCGCCCGCAACGCCCGCAACACGCCGTATCCCGACGATTTACTGTTCGTGGAGCGGCCCGTTTATACCTACAAACTCCCGTTGGAGTACGCCATTTGCTGCCATTGGACAGGGCGATACGCGGAAGCGATGGAGGTCAACAACGAACTGCTGGCCCGCGCCGACCTGCCGCCCGAATATCAATTGACCGTTATCAGGAACCAGAAATTCAGCCTCGACGCGCTCTTTCCGTCGCGCGCGCCGGCCCCCGCGACGCGCAACAAAATCAAGGTCATTGTTCCTTTTCACAATCCGGGGCATTTCCTGGACAACTGTGTGGCGAGCCTGCTGGCCCAGGACTACGACAACTTTGAGGTCATCGCGGTGGACGACGCCTCAACCGACAACTCGCATGAGAAAGTCCCGACGGAAGACCCGCGTTTTACTTTGGTGCGAAACGCGGCGCGGATGGGCGGCGCGTACAACCTACATACCGCGATAACCACGCATTGCCGTAACCCCGACGACATCGTGGTCATTGTTGACGGCGACGATTGGCTGGAAGGCAAGGATGTCTTTTCATACCTCAACCGTTTTTACAACGAGCAGGATTGTTGGATTGCTTACGGGCAGTTTCGCTATTCCACCGGACAGTATGGCGCGGGCCGGCCCTACCCCAATCGCGCCTCGTTCGCACGGTTGCGACATTACTGGTACGCCTCGCCCCTGCGCTCGTTTCGCGCCGGACTGTACCACCAAATCAAGCAACAAGACCCCGACTATGCGTGCATGAAAGATTCTCATGGTGAATGGTTTACGACAGCGTGGGACATGGCCCTGATGTATCCTTTGCTGGACTTGGCCGGCTTTGACAGGGTGCGCTACAACGACCGTATCCTCTATGTTTACAACGTGGAAAACCCTTTGAACGTCCACAAAGTTGAGCCGCAAAAGGAAATTGACGACGGCATCGAGATTAGGCGCAAGAAGCCTTTGCAGACCATCGCCGATTATCGGATGGCAGCCCAATGAACGCTATTCCCCGCATAATTCACCAGACCTGGCGCGACTCTGATGTGCCGCCGTATCTGCGCCGTTTCCAGGCCAGTTGGCGGGAGCATCATCCGGCCTGGCAATACCGGCTGTGGACGGACGAAGCCAACCGCCGTCTGATAGAGGAACACTACCCGGAGTTCTTGCCGGTTTACGACGCCTATCCGCTGCCGATTCAGCGGGCCGACGCCGCCCGTTATTTCATGCTCCACCGCTACGGCGGGCTGTATGTTGACCTTGACTTTGAGTGTCTCAGGCCACTTGAATCCATGCTTGCGGGCCGCAGTTGCGTCTTTGGCGCGGAACCCCGCGCCCATGCCCTGGCGCACGGGCTGTCGCTCATTGTGGGTAATGCGCTAATGGCTTCAACCCCAGGCCACCGCATTTGGCGTGACGTGCAAGCTGCTTTAGTCCGACACCGTAACGCCCAGGCGTGGGGCCGCCTTGACGCGCTGCGCTCAACCGGCCCGCTCATGCTCACCGATGTTGTCCAACGATACGGCACCGACGAGGTGACGCTGTATCCACCGGATGTCTTTTACCCACAACTAGATGCCGTCAATTCCGACGCCTTCTCTTCAAGCGCGGAGCAATCCCGTTACCAGGAAAAGATGCGCCAGGGCCTGGCCACGCCGGACTCTTACGCTGTGCATCATTGGGCCGGCACCTGGACAACCAGCCGGGAAGTCAAACAAACACTGATTGAAGAAGTCGCCGGCCAACGGCAGAAATAGAAATTCAACCGCGAAGCGCGCCAAAGAGGTTGCGTTTATGACGACAACGCCCCGTTTTATGAGTTTCCCCAGGCCGATTATTACCAACTTCGTTTTGCCGCCCGCCGCCGGCTACCGCGTCCTGGGCCGCTATCGCCGGACGGTCTCTTCAATCCCGCATCTCAAGCGTTTGGTTAAAGTTGACAACCTGGACGACAAGCGTGAGGCGTTCGGGGCGCGCATCGGAGAACTTTGCCCCGAAGTGATGTTTTACCTTCTCGAAGGCGGCGACGGTGCGCTCTATTGGGGACGAAAGTGGCTTAACGAACGCGAGTGGATGGAACCGGCGACACTGGCGGTGGAATCATTTCTTGGCACGCTGGGGCGCAAGAATCTCTGCCTGGCAGTGGCGATTGACGCAGATTTCGGCATGATTTATCCCTTCAACGAAGAGCTTTTTGCTTCGTCTTGCGTGGTGCACCAATGGGATAGAAGGATTTACTTCAACGCCGGAGAGTGCGCTGAAATCGAACAGTTTGCCGCGACGCCGGTGCGGGCCGACAAGCTCCCCTGGCGGCCTGTGGGCGAGCTTACTGATTTCCAAGTAGCACGAACCCGCGCCGGTCTCGTGTTTTTGGACTTTGAACCCGGGCCGCATATTCACCATTACTGACGCGCGCCGAATCTCGCGGCAGATTTGGCTTTGGCCCGCGCAGCTTCAGTTTCGCGGTCGCGTGGCGTGGAGTTTGTCACCAACGATTCGATAAGCGTCTGCGCGGCGGCGGCGACTTCCGCGACGGCCCGCGCAAAGGCCGCTTCGTTAATCTTAGCGGGGCTGTTAAAGCCACTTAGCTTGCGCACAAACTGCAACGATGCGGCCCGCACCTCTTCCTCGGTAGCCGGTGGCGCAAAGTTATATAAGGTCTTGATATTCCTACACATCGTCGCTCTCCATTGATGCCTCATAAGTCTGTGGCAATGGCAGGTTCGCGGTTCTTTCTTCACGCCTCATGGCTTGGGCAACAAAGCGGTAAGCGCGTTTTGAAATTCGGCAATGGCGGGTGGGAGCGCAGTGGTGTTGGCTAGTGTTTTCCCTTGCAAAAGGTCACGCGCTTTCATCCCGTAAATGCTTTTATTAAGGTTTTTGTCAGTATTCATACCGGTTTGGGTAGTGTCGTCTTGCTCAATACCTATGCCGCTCAGTTTGCCTTTTGATAACGAATAGACCAGTATGGCGGCCTTCCCAATATATTTCTCTTGTTCAGGTGTCAACTCGCCCACCGGGCCGGCGTTGCCTTTAAGCTCAATATGTCCATCTTCAAGATCCTTGAGAATATCGTCGTCCATAAAAAGCATGATGATGCCGGGGCTATCCGATTTGATTCGCGTCCAGCCCCGGTCACTGGCGAGAAACGCATAAAAGGCCGGCACCGTCCAGCCGTCAGTGGTACGCTTTGACAGCAAGCCGCTGCCTTTCAATAATTTCTGAAAGAGCAAATTTACCTTGTCCGCGTCGGGAAATACTGCAATTCCCCGCGCCCGCTCAATTATCTCTTTGGGAATCGTCTCGGCGGGCGGTAAAGCGGCTAAGTCAGTTAAGACCTTAACGGCCTTGGCAGAGCGCCGTTCGGCTACATCAAGTTTGGATTTATCAATCTTTTGCGCCCGCGCAACCCCGGCCCCAAAGCAGACCAAAGCCAAAACCGGCAGCGCAACACGAAGCAGTTTAAGAGTGTGTGACAAAATCATAAGAAACCTCGTTAAATTTACCTTTATCGCAAGCAATCTCTGGAACGATATGCTAGGCAGACTCATCTTCGATAATCTCAAAGCTGGAAACGATAGTAGCCGTCGGGCGCAGGGTGGCGGCGACGCTGCAATACTTTTCGTCGGAGAGTTGCACGGCCTGGGCCACTGCTTTGTTGCTCAGGCCCGTGCCGCGTAGAACGTGATGGACGGTGATTTGGCGGTAGCTGCGCGGGTGTTCGTCGCGGCGAATGCCTTTAAGTTCCACGCGGTAGCCGGTTACTTTGGCGCGTTTTTTCTGGAGAATCGAAACCACGTCAACCGCCGTGCAACTGCCTAAAGAGAGCAACAGCATCTCCATCGGCGTCGGCGCGCTGGAACGCACGCCGTCCGTGTCAATCACCACCGCGTGGCCGCTCGCGCTCGTGCCGACAAACAAGTCCGGCCCCGCCCATTCAATCGTCGCTTTTTTCGTTTCGTTACCCATAAATTTAGTCGGCAGTCAGCAGTATAGCCGCCCGCGCCGCCCTCCGCAATTTCAACGCATCATAACAAAATTACACAGAAATCTCATTCCCCACTTCCCTACTTCCCACTCCCCACTGCTTTGTCTGGCAACTTAGCGGCTAACTTCGCTCATCCTACGAAGCAACTCTCTCGCATTTTCTGTTAGAGTAGGCAAAACGCGGTCTGGCGCGGAGGAATTTATGAAACAAAAGTTTGGCAAGTTGTTAATTATCGCTCTCGTTTTCGCTTTTTCGGGTGTGTTCGCCGGTGCGCAGACGCCTGTGGCGCGCGCCAATCGCGCTGAGGTAGAGCAATATGTTAGTCAATTGTTACGGCAGATTGACGGCGGTTTGTCGCGTTATCGCGCCAGTCTTGACCGCGCCATCGGAGATAACCGTCTAGCTGGCACGGACACCGAACGCCAACTCAACGGCCTTTTTCAAGCCTTTGACGAAGCCGCCGGACGCACCCAACAGCTTTTCGCCGACAAGCAATTGGCCTCCACCGACATCTGGGATTTGGTTGACCGCGCCGCTCAGGTTGATGATTTTATGCGTTCCACGCGGTTAGGCCCGCAAGCCAATAACGATTGGGCCGCCCTGCGCAACGATGTGGGCGAACTGGCGCGTAACTACGGCGTAGAACCTTCGTGGGGCAAACAAACAACCGCCCCGCGTCCCGCGCCTGCGCCCGCCGGCAACCGGCCGCCGCCCACCCGCGATGACGACGACGTGACGGCAAACAGTTTATTGACCGGCACTTACCGCATTGACGCGACGCGCAGCGACGACGCCAAATTCATCGCTACCCGCGCCGCCCGCAGTGTGCCGGTGCGCGAACGGGCGCAATTGGCCGAGAATTTACAGGCCAAACTCGACCCGCCGACGGAACTGGCGATGGAGCAACGCGGCGATTCAGTCACCTTCGCTTCCAACAAAACGCCGCAGACGACGCTCACCGCCGACGGTCAATTTCGCAGCGAACGCGCCCCCAACGGCGGCACGCTGCGCACCCGCGCCACGCTCAAGGACGGCACTTTGGAAGTTCGTTCCACCAGCGACCAAAACAACGGTTCGACGATAATTTTTGAGACGATTGACGGCGGGCGGGGTCTGCGCGTCACGCGCCAGATTATTGACACCCGCGTTCCGCAACCCATACAGGTTGTTACCGTTTACGAGAAAACCTCGCAAGTGGCGCGGCTGGACGATTACGGTTCGGTCAAGGGCGGCAACGCCGACGACAACGCGGGCCTCGCCAACGACGATTTCTTGTTGGGCGACGGCGTGCGCGTAACCGCCGTGCTGAATCAAGACCTTTCCACCAAAACGGCCCGCGACAATGACCGTTTCACCATGACGATTCGCGCCCCGCAGCAATACGACGGCGCGATAATCGAAGGCTACATCACGGGCCTGGCGCGGAGCGGACGCGCCACCGGACGTTCGCGCATGGTCTTAAACTTTGAACGCATACGCCTATTGGATGGAACTACTTACCGCTTCGCCGGCACGCTCGAAAGCGTCACTTCAAGCACCGGTGAACAGGTGAAAATTGACGACGAAGGCGCGATTTCCGAAAACGAAAACCGCACCGCCACCACCGCTAAACGCACCGGCGGCGGCGCGGCGGCGGGCGCGGTCATCGGCGGCATCTTAGGCGGCGGCAAAGGCGCGGCCATCGGTTCGGTCATCGGCGCGGGCGGCGGGGCCGGCTCGGTTATCGCCGAAGGCCGCGACGAATTAGAGGTTCTGCGCGGTTCGCAAATCGGTATCCGCGCCAGCGCGCCGCGCAACGCCCGCACTAAGTGAGTGGGGAGTGGGGAGTAGGGGAAAGGCAAAGAACCTGCCTTAATCCGCTTTATCCGTCCAATCCGCGTTCCTGCCTTTTCTTGGTAAATCTTTTGCAAAAGCCCCAAGTCTGGTGAAACAGGTTGGGGCTTTTGCACGGGCCGGATTTTTTTGTTCAAATTTGCCGCGAAATTTTGTACACTACTAAAGACGCCAGCAATGGCTTCCACCTATCTGCTACCTACTCAAACAGGTGAGCATAAGTTTTGTGGTTTATTGTCAAAGCTATCTCATTGAAAGCATACAACTTTTCTTTGAACTTTGAACCTGAAACTTTGAACTACCTGCTACTTACCAAACAAATTTATGGAAAACGTCAATAGTATGCTCGGCGTACTCGCGCAGCAGAAAGCGCAGGAACTACGCATCGAATCGAACCAGCCGGTGCGCCTGATTTTAGCCGCCGGCAGCACCCACAACTTAACGCCAAGCCCGCTTTCGGGCGGGCAAATCGGCACGATGGTCTTGCCCTTGCTGCCCGACACGGCGCGGCGGCAACTGCCCACTCAGCAAGAAATCCGCTTTGAATATGGCTTGCACGGCGTCGGGCAGTTCAAGGGTTTGTTACGCAAACAACCCGACGGCGTATGCGTCTATTTTCGCCTGGCAGCTGACCCGCAGGATTTTTCCACGTCTGCCACTGCGCCCGCGCCAACGCAAATGCCGGCCCCGCCGCAACCCCCATCGCAGGTGACGGCGCAACCCGCGCCCGCGCCACAGCCCGTCTATCAAACGCCAACTCCGGCAGCCGCGCAAGTTTATGGCGGGAACGCGATTGACAAACTATTTCGCCAGATGGCGGAGTTGGGTTCATCGGATTTGCATTTGAGCGTCAGTATGCCGCCGTTGATTCGCAAAGACGGCAGTATGCGCCCGTTGGCGGAAAACCTGGCCGCTTTTACGCCGGCTTCGATGAAGGAAATGCTCTGGCCTATTATACCGGAACAGAATCGCGTCCAGTTTGAGGAATGCAACGACACCGACTTTGCTTACGAAATCGCGGGTCTGGCCCGTTTCCGTTGCAATATCTTTATGGACAGAAAGGGCATGGGCGCGGTTTTTCGTATTATTCCGAGCAAGATTTTGACGGCGGAACAGTTGGGTTTATCTGAAGCGATACTCAATTTGTGTAAGTTGCACAAGGGTTTAGTGGTGGTAACCGGCCCTACGGGTTCGGGTAAATCCACCACGCTCTGCGCGATGGTTGACTACATCAACGATACGCGGGAAGACCACCTCATCACCATCGAAGACCCGATTGAGTTCGTCCACGAGAACAAAAAATGCCTCATCAACCAACGCGAAGTGCATAATCACACCAATTCGTTCAAGGGCGCGTTACGCGCGGCCCTGCGCGAAGACCCGGACATCGTGCTGGTCGGCGAAATGCGCGACTTGGAAACCATCGCCATCGCCATCGAAACCGCCGAAACGGGCCACTTGGTGTTCGGCACTTTGCACACCACTACCGCCGCTTCGACGATTGACCGCATCATTGACCAATTTCCGGCTGACCGCCAGGCGCAAGTCCGCACCATGCTTTCGGAATCTCTGCGCGGCGTCATCGCGCAAACGCTCTTGAAGAAAAAGGGCGGCGGGCGCGTGGCCGCCTTGGAAGTGCTTATCGTCACGCCCGCCGTCAGCAATCTCATCCGCGAAGGCAAAACCTTCCAGATTCCTTCGGCCATGCAAACCGGCAAAAACGTCGGCATGATGACGCTCAACGACTCGCTGTTTGATTTGGTCAAAAAAGGCGTCGTCGAAGCGGACGAAGCCCACAACAAAGCTATTGACAAAACCGGCTTTGAAGCCATGCTCAAACGCGACAATATGCGCATCTGATTAGCGCCCGCAGAAAGACAGATGTGTCGGCCCCTTGTCTGCGTGCCAGCGCGGGACAGGTCTGCCCCTACGAGTTGGCGCGGTTATTTAATTGGCGTTCGTCAACAATAAGTAACGAAGCCTTAATTAACTGACCCGGATGGTGACAGATGCGGAAGGCGCGCACTTAGTCAAGGGCGTAGCAGACCACACCAGACAACGCCCTTGACTAAGT
>JAYVJN010000366.1:0-4247 GCA_043769325.1 Acidobacteriota bacterium | reverse complement strand
GGCTTCCGCAGCCGGGATTAGCAAAACTTTTGCTGACCTGCTTATCTTCTTCTACTGGCTACCGGCTTCCTGGAGGCGGGCAACCGGAATTGAAAGACGGCCCCGTGCACTCCGTTGGCGAGAGTGAGCGCGCCGCCGTGTTGCGCGGCGATTTTGTGGGCGATGGAGAGGCCCAAACCGACGCCCTTTTCTTTGGTGGTAAAGAACGGCTCGAAAATACGCTCCGCCAGGGCCGGAGCAACGCCACCGCCTACGTCCTCAACTTCAATGGTTAAAGAATCTCCTTGCCGCACCGTGCGAAAGGTGACAATGCCGCCGTCCGGCATGGCTTGGAGCGCGTTGAGGCCCAGGTTAAGCAAAACTTGTTTGACTTGTTCGGCATCCACCGTGACGAGCGGCAAATCCGCTGCTAACTCTTGCCTGAGCGTGACACTTTGCGCCGCCGCCGGTTGTTCCAGCAATGCCGCGACGGAACGGACGATTTCGTTAAGGTCGGCGGGCGTTTGCGCCAGTTGCGCGGGGCGGGCGAAACGCAGAAATTCATTTACCAATTTATCCAAGCGGTCAATTTCGCGTTGCGCGAGCGCGGCAAATTCACGGCGCGGGCTGTCGGGAGCCAACTCGTCGGCGATGATTTCCACCGCGCCTTTGATGCCGGCCAGAGGGTTGCGGATTTCATGCACGAGGCCCGCCGATAGTTCGCCGAGCGAGGCTAATTTCTCCGTCTGTAAGAGTTGCGCGAAGGTTTGGCGCAGTTCGGCGTAAGCGCGTTGCAGTTCTTCGGCGGTCTGTGCGGTGCGTGCTTGGGCGCGTCTCCGGCGGTCTGCCAGCAAGCCTGTGACGAGGCCGATAAAGTTGAAGAGCACGATTTCGGCGTATTGGTTGAGCGCGTAATCGTATTGCGTGTGATGCCAGTGCAAGACGACGTGGGGCAGATACGCGATGCTGGCAAATAAGGCCGCCGCCACGCCGCCGCGCCAGCCAAAGAACAAGGCCGCCGCCACAATCGGCAGATAATAAAGCCTTTGATAGATTTGATGGAGCGCGGTATGTTCGACGGGAGTGAGGAAATGCAAGGCCGTAACCCCTAGAATCGCCGCGCCGAGAGCCAGAACCGCCAGCCATAAATGAAGGATGAAGGATGAAGGATGAAGGATAAAATGCGGCGCGTTGCCACGCTGCGCGTGTTCACCCTGAGTCTGTTTTTGCGCGAAGCCCCTCATCATCCTTCATCCCTCAGCCCTTCGTGGAGGCCGTGCTTTTGCAAACGGTAGATGAGCGCGCTGCGGGTAATGTCCAGGTAACGCGCCGTGCGGGTTTGGTTGCCGCCGTGCCGCGCTAAAGCCTGTTGGATAATCTCGCGTTCGACGTTTTCCAGAGACAAACCGCCGGTGGGTAAGTCTAACAAAACATTGGCAGCGTGCCCCGGCGGTTGGCGGATATTGTCGGGCAAATCAGCGGGCGTGATGGTGTCGCCGTCGGCCAAGACGACCAACCGTTCGATTAAGTTTTCCAGTTCGCGCACATTGCCGGGGAAAGGATAGGCCGACAGCGCGGCGTAAGTTTGGCGTTCAAGCGATAACGCGCCGTTGCCGTGCCGTTGGGTGGATTGCCGCAAAAAGTGTTCGGCGAGTAAAGGGATGTCCTCGCGTCGTTCGCGCAAAGGCGGCAGGTCTAGCGGCACAACGGCCAAACGGTAATATAAATCTTCGCGGAATTGCCCGTCTTTGACCATTGTTCCCAAGTTGCGGTTGGTTGCGGCGATGATGCGGACATCAACTTTGCGCGGCACGCTTTCGCCCAGACGCACGATTTCTTGCTCTTGCAAGACGCGCAACAAGTGTGGTTGCAACACTAGCGGCATGGCGCTGATTTCGTCCAAAAAGAGCGTGCCGCCCGACGCTTCTTCAAATTTGCCTTTGCTGTCGGCGTTCGCGCCGGTGAACGCGCCGCGTTTGTAACCGAACAATTCGGCTGAACTCAAAGTTTCCGGCAGGGCCGCGCAATTGACCGGAATAAACGGTTTGTCGGCGCGTGCGCCGTTGAAATGAATGCCCTTGGCGATTAGTTCTTTGCCCGTGCCGGATTCGCCCGTGAGCAACACCATCGCGTCGGTGCGGGCCACTTTTTCCACTGTGTCCAGCACGCTTTTCATACGCGGCGACGACGCGACGACATTTTCCAGACGAAAACTCTGATGCACTAGCCGGCGCAGTTGGCGGTTTTCGGCAATCGCGCGCCCAAAGCGCAGAGCCTTTTCCAGCGTCAGTAAAATCTGTTCACGATTAAAGGGCTTGGTGATGAAATCGAAGGCCCCGCCGCGCATGGCTTCCACCGCCGTTGCGACATCGCCGAAGGCCGTGATGACGATGACGGGCGTTTCGTGATTGATGGCGTTGACGCGCCGCAACAGTTCCAGGCCGGACAACTGCGGCATCCGTAAATCTGTGATGAGACAGGCGATGTCGTGGTTGGTGAAAATGTCGAGCGCGGCTAGTCCGTCGGGCGCGGTGAGGACTTGATAACCGGCCTCGCGCAGTTGGAATTCCAGCACGCGGCGCAAACTTTCGTCGTCGTCGGCGATTAAAAGGCTTGTTGTGGGTTTGTTTTCAGCGCGCGCCATGCAAGTCTTTGGGTGTCCAATGCTCAATCGCCTGTAAAGTGGCGATGGCTTCCTGTGTGCGCCCGGCTCTGACTTGCGCGCTAAAATCAAGATATTGCTGCGCCAGTTCGTCAATCAAACGGGCGTCTTCGGCGATGGTTTGCACCGCGCGAAGGGCCGTTTCGTCGCGGGCCACGCCCGGAAGTCCTTGCAAAACGCGGCTTTGGCTGACGATTCGCAAAGCCGGGCTGTCAAGTTGCCGGTGAAACGCGGTGATCGCATCTTCTAGTGCCCGCAATTCTCTTTCGCGCCAATTGGAACGCCACAAATGCCAACCGAAGGCCGTCGCCAGCGCGACGTAAAAGCTGCGAAACAGAAGCTGCGTCGGGCCGGGCTGAAACATCTCTGACCAAAAGCCATGCGAGTGGATTTCCCCGCCCAGTTGCGCGTGCATGGCGGCGTCCAAAACCCACATCGCCGCGCCTAAGCCGAGGCCGAACAAAATTTCCCGGTACTGCTTAAAAATGTTCATCTTGATAACCCCGCGCTATTTTAACGCAAAAGTGAGCGTCGCCCACTTCGATTCGTAATTTATTTTCGGGTCTGTCAGGCGCGTCATGTTGATAAATTTGACATACCATTTGCCCGCCGCGTTTAATTTAATGCGGGCGATGCCTTGTTTGTCGGTGCGGACGTTCGCCGCCGGCACGTCTTTTCCCGCGCTTTCGCGGCCCGACATGACGAACTGATTGACCAGGGGCTGGCCGTCTTTCAAACACAGAACCTCCAGTGTATCGCCCGCTTTTAAGTTATAAGGGTTCTGCTGCGGCACGATTTCAACGGGATAACCCAGAACGGTTTTATAGTTTTCCGTCTGCGTATGGCCCGCCTGAAACATCGTCTTAACGTGCTTGGAATAACGCTCACGCACATCTTTGGCGAGTTCATTCTTGCGTTTCCTTGCCGCTAAGATGTCGGGAATGCCGTCTTCCGCAAGATATTCGTTGAAATTTTTCGCTTTCAAGTCAATTTCACGGGGCATCATTGAAAGCCCGGCGACGTAAGTACCCGCTTCTTGCGGTTGCAGGTTCAGAAAAGCGGTAGTGTCGTTTTTGGTGAAATCTTCTTCCTTCGGGTTGCTGCGGCTGCCGGAAGGCGACACGACGCTCAAATCTTTCAGACGCGCGAATGTAACCGCGCCTTCGCTGCCCATAAATGAGCCGTTCAAGACGCTAACCGTAACTTTCGCGTTGACTCCGACAAAAAAGTTGTCGAGTTTCAAAAATAAATCGTGCGCCACAACGGGCCACGACAAAATCAGGCATAGTAGCAAACCGGCAAGTAATTTTATTCGCAACATATATTCTCTCCTTAAACTCTATTCTATCCTTCAATTTCCGACTTGTCAGCAGTTGCCGCAGTGGGCTTGCGCGCGGCGAGTATTTTGTCGGCAATCGGCTGGCCGAACCTGTAAAAAAGGGCCGGCGTCACGATTTGGTCGAGCAGCGTCGAGGTCAAAATGCCGCCTAAGACCACAACGGCCAATGGGTGCAGGATTTCCTTGCCCGGCGCGCCCGCCGCTATCGCCAATGGTATCAGCGACAAACCCGCCGTCAGAGCCGTCATCAAGACCGGCACAAGCCTT
>JAYVJN010000365.1:0-5561 GCA_043769325.1 Acidobacteriota bacterium | reverse complement strand
CAAAACCCTTGACCCGCGCCACGCGGAGCGCGTAACTGTCCCCTGTCAACTGTCACTTGTCCA
Organism: Acidobacteriota bacterium; assembly: GCA_043769325.1. Classification (GTDB taxonomy): domain Bacteria; phylum Acidobacteriota; class Blastocatellia; order Pyrinomonadales; family Pyrinomonadaceae; genus JAYVJN01. Next base: position 5,498 of record JAYVJN010000365.1, on the reverse strand, counting down.
CTATTTTTCGCTAAACCAGTGGACAAGTGACAGTTGACAGGGGATAGTGGCGTGTTTTCCGCCGGGCCGGTTGCCATCGGCAAATGCGGCGGGCCGACGCATCCGGTTTGGCGGTTAAACTTCAACCTTTGATTCGCATTACAAATACCAGATACCAGATAATAACTGAAGTTACGCAGTAATCTTTCCGGCTTTTAACTTGACCAACAGCCGGCGTGCGCATTATGCCTTGAGCATTATTCGTAAGTATTTTTGACAAATAATGCCCAATGTTTAAGGGCTAATGTTTAATGACGGTTAGCCTGATGTTGCTGCTGCGCTTATTTCGCGCGTCAAGCTGAAATCGCTAAACTGCGCCGCGTAACATCAGCTAATAAGAACTTCTCTTTGCGCTGGCAACAGACCAGCTTTCGCTTTTGCCTTGGGGGATTTATGGCAGATGAATCAGAGGTATTTTCTTGGTCTGGTATTTGTAATCTGTAATCTGACATTGCGAGTTAGTAAATATAACGCGACTTCCGACCATCCCCCACTCCTCCACTTTCCCTACGCCGGCCAGCCGTAACGCCCGATGAGCGGCACAAAAGCGCACGCGCCGCAATCTTCTTGCGTGAAACCTTCCGGCGTCCGCGTCACGCGAATTAAGCGTTGTTTATCTTGCGCCGGCCCGACGGGGACGACCAGCCGCCCGCCTTCGCGCAGTTGTTCCAGCAACGGTTGTGGCACTTCCGGCCCGCCGGCCGCGACCAGAATCGCATCGTAAGGCGCGTTTTTGTTCCAACCCAGCGTGCCGTCGAAACATTGTATGAAGGCGTTTTTGATACCGAGTTGGCGCAGACGGCTTTGCGCGGTTAAGACCAATTCGTTAATGCGTTCAAGCGCAAAGACCTGGCCCGCAAGTTGCGCTAGCACAGCCGTTTGATAACCGGAACCGGCCCCGATTTCGAGCACTTTGCTGGCGGGCTGGAGTTCCAGCAATTCGGTCATACGCGCCACGATGTAAGGCTGCGAAATGGTTTGATTAGCGTCAATGGGCAGCGCGTGGTTGCCGTAAGCGTTGCGTTGTAAGGCTTCGGAAACAAACAGATGGCGCGGCACGGCGTTCATTGCCGCCAAGACCCGTTCATCTTTTAAGCCTTGCGCGCGCAAACCCGTAACCATGCGCTCACGGGTAAAACGAAATGTGTCGGAAGCGATGCCGTTAGCCATTAAGTGCGTAAATCGTAAACCGTAAATCGTAAAGAGAAAGAAAGCGTCACGTCATTGGCAGCGGATTTTAGAGGCCGCTACCCAACCGATGCGCCCGCCGCTGAGAGTTACTTGTTGCCAGGCGAAATTGCGGCCTCTAACCGGCGCGACCTGGCGATTGACCGTGACCGAAGTGCCGTTTGAGACAGTGCCTATGATGGTCGAAGTGTCGTCGTCACAAGATTTAACGTGGCAATTGGCGCGTAAATTGACATTCGGCTGATTTGGGTCGTCATTGCCGATGACGCAGCCGCTGCTTGGTTTTACTGTCGGTTTGACGGTTGGTTCGGGGATTGGCGTCGGCTTGGGTTCAGGCGTCTCTTTGATATTTGGCGTGGCGGTTGCCTTTGGCGTTGGTTTACTGGTCGGCGTGGGTTCCGGCGTCGGTTCACCGGACGGGCGCGGTTTCGGAGTCGGCGCGGGCGTTCGCGTCTCAGCCACTTCTTCCGGCTTCGTTGGGGTCTGATTCATGTAAGCCAGCAAAATCAACGCGCTGCCAATCAAAACGCCCGCCGCCATTAACGCCAGCAACAGAGGAATCCAGGCGCGGCTCTTTTGCGCCGGAACGGGTTGCACGGGCGTCGGTTGCTGCGACCAATCGGGCGGCGGCAAAGGTTGCGGCGGCCAGGCGGGTGGCGATGTTTCGCCACGCACCAACGTCGCCTCCGTCTCACGCGCCAGAAACAGACGCGCCCCGTCGTCCAGACAAAATTCCAGCGTGTCGTCAGTGTAAGTGCGGCTACAAACCGCGCATTGCTTCATGTTCGCTCTCCTGCGCTGCTATTTATTTGCTGCCAACCGGACGAATTATAACCGCGTTGCGCTAATTGGTGAATCGTGACAAGTATAAAGCTAAGTTCTTGTTACGATTCACGGTTTACGCGATGTCTTCGAGATGCCAGGCTGACAGCGCGGACAGAGCGCGGTGGTCGGTTAAATCGCTGCGGAGCGGCGTGATGGAGACATAGCCATCCGCGACGGCGCGGTAATCAGTGCCGTCTTCGGCGTCGCGCCCGTAGTATTGTTCGCCAATCCAATAATAGGGTTTGCCGCGTGGGTCAAGGTGTTCGGTGATGACGGGCCGCGCCATTTTTACGCCTTGCCGTGTCACCCGCGCGCCTTTGAACGGCCCCGTTGGGATATTAATATTGAGCAATGCGCCGGCGGGCAATCCTTCGGCTAAAGCTTTGCTGACCGCAACGGCGGCAAATTTGGCGGCTTCGGTGAAATCAAAGTCGCGCCGCGTCGCCAAACTAAAAGCCACGCCCGCCACGCCTAAAATGGTAGCTTCCAACGCCCCGGCAACAGTGCCGGAATAAGAGGCGTCCTCGCCTAGATTCGCGCCGTAGTTGATGCCGGAAACGCAAATATCGGGGCGCAATGCGGGCGGCAGAATTTGGTTAATTGCCAGCGTTACGCAATCCGTCGGAGTGCCGTCCACCGACCAAACGCGCTCTTCCAGATGGCGAATCCTGAGCGGGCGCGATAGTGTCAAACTATGCGCGGCTCCGCTTTGTTCGGTCTGTGGGGCGACGACGTAAACCTCGCCGATGGCGCGTAAGGCTTCTGCCAAAGCCGCCAGGCCGGATGAGTGAATGCCGTCGTCGTTGGTTACTAAAATACGCGCCATGCAGAAGTTAGCTCAAGGCACAAAACGCCGCCCGCCTTGTTTGGGCGTCCGGCGTCAGCGATTTTCCGGCTTTATGGTTGATAAAACGGACTCGCGTGCGGCAACATTTTAACGGTTGACTGCTGAAGGCGGCGGCGGGCTGGTACGCGGGCGGAATTTCTTCTTATTGCGTTTGCGGGCCAGGGCCGATTTGAGTTTCGCTTTTTGGCTGGGCGGGATAAAGAAAGCGTGTTTTTTCGCGTCTTTGATGATTTCCTCGCTCATTACTTTGCGCTTGAAACGGCGCAACGCGCTTTCGATTGATTCGCCCGAATTTACATTAACGATAGCCATGCTGTCGGTTATTTCTCCACTTTCTTACGTTGTACTACCTGACGATAAAAATTGCGTGCTAAAAGCAACTTTTTAGTGTAACATAAGGCAGTTGGGTGTCAAGCCCGCGCCCTTCGTGACACTCCATTCGTTTACTTTCGTGCATCCGCACAGTTAAATCTCAACCGTGCGCCTCAAACTCAACTCGTCGTTATGAAGTCTGTACGCCCTGGCTATCTGCGGGAACATGGTCAAAGTTTGCTTGAATTAGTCATTGTCATGACGGTTCTGATAACTCTGACAATGATTGCTTTGCCGCAATTGCGTGGTTCGCGTAATGCCGTTCGTTGGAGCGGGTTGCAACGCGAATTGGTGACGGAGTTGCGCAATACGAGGCAATTAGCCATGTCCCAACGTGTCCCTTTAACCGCGCGTTTTGACAATACGACTAAACGGTTGCTGGTTTACGGCGGTACTTTCGGGGCGGCTGGGGCCACGCAAAACCGTAGCGTGCGGCTGGCGCGGGGCAGCCTTCTCGAACCGGAAGTGGTGTACGGGCGAGCCCCCGCTGCGCCGACGGTTCCGTTAGCCGATGCGACAAATTTAACGCCGCTCACTGCCAATCAAGTGGAAATCACCTTTCAACCTGATGGTTCGGTGTTGGACGCCGGTGACAATCCGGTCGCCACCGGCCTTTTCTTCTATCACGCCCAAAATCCCAATGAAACCGCGTTCGCCGTCACTGTGTTGGGTTTTGGCGGGCGCGTCAAACTTTGGCGTTTCAACCAAGGCTCTAACAGCTATGCCGAATAAAGCGACAACGCATCAATCACAGGCGGGCGCGACGTTGCTGGAACTCATCGTCGCCGTCTTGATTCTGACCATCGCTTTGCTCGGCACGGCGGCGGCAATTACCCACGCCTTTCGGCTTAACACCATGAGCCGCAATGCGACCCACGCTAAAATGATTGGCGTTTCGATGTTGGAGCAAGCCGAAAATTTGCGCAACACGCGCCGTCTGTTGTTCGGGCAAATCGCCAATTTCGGAGCGGTTGACAATACTGGCGCAAGCACGCCGTTCAGCGGCTTTACGACTGCGTTTCAAGAAGTTTCCGCCAACCCCGGCCCCGACGGAATCTATGGCACAACGGACGATTTGCTCGACCCAGGGGTGGACGGAATCTATGGCACGCCGGACGATTTCACCAACAACGCTCTCGCCGACGCCGGCTACGCCCGGCAAATCACGATTACCAATCTCAGCGATAGCCTGAAAAAAATCACGGTTATCATCCGCTACCCCGGCACAGCCAATAATCCGGTGGAAATTACCTGCCTCGGCTACCTTAGTAACAATGACAACAATTAGCGGGAGAGTGAGGGAGCAGAGAGTTGGGAATCTGGTGCTTTCGCGCTAAATCACAGATTGTTGACAGATAGTAGCTAAACAGATGAGTAAATGTTATGCCCGATAATAAAAAGTTAGAGTTACGCTTTCAAGCGTGAGTTTTACGCCGCCAGGCGTAACTCTAAACGCCGGAATAGGTTCTTTTACCTGTGCTTTCTGACCACTGACCACTGACCACTGACCACTGCTTATGAAGCATAACCCGCCAAATATGTCTGTTGCAGTTGCGCGACCACAAGAACGCGGCGCGGCGTTGGCGGTTGCGATTATCGTTTTGTTGGTGCTGGCGACGATTTCACTGTCTGTTTTGGCGGTGGCTTCCTCAGAAGCCGGCATTCTGAACAGCGACATCAAACGCACACACGCATTTTACGCCAGTTCCGCCGCCCTGGAGAAAATGACGAACGACGCCAGCCGTCTCTTTCGTAAGCGGTTATCGCCTTCCGTCGCAGAACTTAACGCCATCGCCGCCGCGCCGCCGCCGGAATTGTTGGGCGAGGGCTTTGAATTTAATCAGACCCTGGCCGAAGACGCCGCGCGGCTCGCCAATATGCGCGCCACGCAGAGTTTGGCGGCCCCGTCGTACCCGCGCCTCAACGTCAGCCAAGGCCCCTACGCCGGCCTTTTCGCTACGGTTGTGCCTTACAAATTGACCTCAACCGCCACCCATGCGCCAACCGCAACTCAGGTCAAACTGGAACGCGAACTCAACAATTATCTTATCCCGCTCTTCCAATTCGGGGTTTTTAGTAACGAAGACATCGAAATCCATCCCGGCCCGCTGCTCACCTTCAATGGCCGTATTCATTCTAACCGTAACATTTACGCTCTACAAAATACGCGCTTTCTGAGCAAAGTAACCGCCGCCGGCGAACTTGTCCACGATGTTTGGCGACGCGG
>JAYVJN010000364.1:0-2805 GCA_043769325.1 Acidobacteriota bacterium | reverse complement strand
AAATCATCGCGCCAGCGCAGCAAAGCAATATCCGGGATGGGTTCAGAATGCTCGTCAAGCTGAACGGGATTTTGCACGCTGACAAAATAACGCCTGTCGCTTCTATCCCTTAAAGTCTCCGACGTAGAGTTAACGCTGCCGGAATGCGAAGGGCCGATTGGCGGCATGGTGTAAATTTCTCCTTCTTGTAACTCGACGCGCTCTTCTGCGCCGATGATGCCGACACGCCCCATCCAGTGAAACTCTTCAACGGAGAGCGGACGTTTTTGGCGTAGTGGTAAAGACATTTTCTCACCTCTTTTGCTAATCAATAGCCGGCGAAGCGTTAAGCTGCTACCGGCAGCGGCCTTCTCAACCCAGAATATCGTTCACCGGCAAACTCAATTCCGGCAGCGTATGGGCTTGCACCGTCTCGCCGCGCTGCCAGACGCGCACTACCTGATAGACGCCGCCGACGGGTTCGGCGTGTTGTTCCACAAGCCGGCCCGGGATATTGACCAACCAGGCTTCGGGGATGCCGGCGCGGGCGTAGAGCGGGATTTTGTAACTGCGGTCACTTTTCACTGTCGAATCGGCAATTTCAATGACCAAAAAAACGTCGGCGGGGCGCGGGTGCGCGTGACGGTAAAAATCGTCGCGCCAATGCAGCAGAACAATATCCGGCACGGGCTCTGAATTATCGTCAAGTTGGACGGGGCTTTGTACGCGCACCATAAATTTTCGCGCGCTCACTGCGCTCAAACGGTGCGCCGTAAAGTCAACTGTACCAGCGTGGGACGGGCCAATAGGTGGCATTTCGTAAATCGCTCCTTCCAATAATTCGACGCGCTCGTCGGGTTCGATGTAACCGGCGCGGCCCATCAAATGGTATGCCTCAACGGTCAGAGGGCGTTGTTTAAGTAATGGCAAAGACATATTTTCACCTCTTTACAAATGGCTGTGAAGCCAGCAGGCAGCAGGCAGCAGGCAGTAGAAAAAGACAGATGTTGCTACTGGCGAAGCGCGAAGGTCGCGTCATTGGCGCAGATAGGACGGCGGCGGCGGTTCGCGCCTGTGTTAACGCAACGCGGCTTCTTACTGCTGGCTGCCTGCTGCTGGCTGCCTGCTGCCGCGTTGCGGCCTTGTGACAAAGTTTAGACGGTTTCCCGACAGAAGCCGCGCTGATGAGTAGCGCGGGGGTAAACCACCCTTCCCGACCTGCCAGGTAATTAAACGGGCGAGGTTATCCGGTGGGGCCACCTTAGCGACGGCTTTTCACCAAGCCCTTCAACCCACCTGGCAGGTCAGGAAGGGTCGCTTGCGCCCGCCGCTGCCGATAACCCGTATCAGACGCTAATCGTATTCGCGGCAACCAATTCTTTGATGCGTGCGGCGGCTTCAGTGATTGCCACGTCTTCTGACTCTTTGGTGCGGCGGTTGACGAGTTCAAACAAGCCTTCGGCGCACTTTTTGCCGATGTTGACACGGAAGGGGAAGCCCACCAAATCCGCGTCCTTGAATTTGACGCCGGCGCGTTCGGGGCGGTCATCCAGGAGCGCGTCCACGCCCGCCGCCAGCAGTTCGGCGTAGAGCTTTTCGCCCGCCGCCAGCAGGGTTTCGTCCTTGTGGTTAGTGACGGTGATTACCACATCAAACGGCGCGATTGACTGCGGCCAGATGATGCCGTCGTCGTCGTGGTGGAGTTCCACCGCCGCCGCCAGGATGCGTTCGACCCCGATGCCGTAACTGCCCATAATGATAGGGACTTCCTTGCCGTTTTGGTCGAGCACGAGCGCGCCCATGCTTTGGGAATACTTCGTGCCGAGTTTGAAGATGTGGCCCACTTCGAGGGCTTTATAGACTTCGAGCGGCCCCTCGCCGTCGGGCGACATCTCGCCGGATTGCGCGGTGCGCAGGTCGGCCCATTTATCCACCGCGATGTCGCGTTCGGGCGCGACGCCGCGCAGGTGGAAATCGTTTTTGTTCGCGCCCGTTGTCATGTTGGAACGGCGCTTGAGGGCGGCGTCGGCGATGATGGTGACGGTCTGTTTATTGGCTTTGGCGATGTCTTTCGCGCCCACTCCGCCGAGACTGCCCGCATCTGCGCCCAAGAGTTCACGGATTTCTTCTGGGTGCGCGGGTCGCACGGCTTCCGCGCCGAAAGCGTCGGCTAGTTTGGTTTCGTGGAGTTGGTGGTCGCCGCGCAGCAGGGCCAGGGCAAAGTTGTTCGCGCCTTCGCGGGTGGCGATGTAAACCAGTGTCTTAATTTGCCTTTCCGCGCTTGCACCGCCGGGAAAGGTGGTCAAATCTTCGATGGTGCGCACACCCGGCGTGGCAAATTCAACGGGCGCGGCGGGGCCGGCTTCGTCTTTAATCGCGGGAATAATCGAAGTGGCTTTTTCGAGGTTGGCGGCATAGCCCGACGCCTCGCAGACGGCGATTAAATCTTCGCCCGCGTCAGTTTTGACCATAAATTCGTCCGACGCCGAACCGCCCATCGCGCCCGACGAGGCTTCGACGATGTGAAACTTCAGCCCGCAGCGCGTGAAGATGCGTATGTACGCCTCGCGTTGGTCGTCAAAGGATTTATCGAGTCCCGCTTGGTCTATGTCAAACGAGTAAGCGTCCTTCATAATAAACTGCCGCACGCGCAGCAAGCCGGATTTGGGACGCGCTTCGTCGCGGAATTTGGTCTGGATTTGATACCAAACCTGTGGCAGTTGTTTATAGGAACGGACTTCGTGCCGCGCCAGCGAGGTAAAAATCTCCTCGTGCGTCATGCCCAGACAGTAATCCGCGCCCTTGCGGTCTTTGAGGCGAAACATA
>JAYVJN010000363.1:0-8042 GCA_043769325.1 Acidobacteriota bacterium | reverse complement strand
TCCGGAAAAGGGCGCAAATTTCGCGCCCTTTTTACCGGTTGCGTGGGTGAGAACACTTGAGTTTTGGCAGAATTAGGTTAAGTTTAGGTAGGAGCTTCTTAAACACACGTCGGCCCGTCAGATTAGGGGGTTGGACAGGCGCCCAAAATAAAAAATTGAGATGTTGACGCATATATTAAAAAGCTAGAGAGATGCTTCTGTGTATAGTGTCGGTTTTGGGCAAAAAATTTCATAACTTTTTCAACAAATATCATTTTTTTTGAAAATTTCTTTAGCCGTCATATTCTCAAAAGTAGTTTTAGCCTTCATTGGTGACCCAAGGCAGTGTTTGGCAATTCAATAAATTGCTTCTATGTCAGTATTTAGGTTTAATAGCGAGACTTTTAACCGAATAGCATCTAATTCAGGCGTAGGCACGAAAACTATCCAATGAAGGGATGTGATTTTTATGCGGATAGCCATTACGGGCATTACAGGGTTAGTTGGGACGGCTTTGTCCCAACACTTACAAGAGCAGAGTACGGAAGTTTTGCGCCTGGTTCGCCAGGCGGCTCAACCAACCGATGTTTTGTGGGATATTGAAAATGGTGTGTCGCAGCCGGCGCAGTTAGAGGGTTGCGACGCCATCGTGCACCTGGCAGGTGAAAATGTCGCTGACGGGCGTTGGTCGGAAGCAAAAAAGGAACGCATCCGCAGCAGCCGCATAGCTGGCACAAAAAATCTCTGCCGTTCTTTGGCGCAACTGGAAAAGCCGCCGCAAGTCTTGGTCAGCGCGTCGGCCATTGGTTTCTACGGCGATAGAGGCGAGGAGGTCTTGACCGAAGAAAGCGCGCCGGGCCAGGGCTTTTTTCCTCAAGTCTGCCAGGAATGGGAAGCCGCGACCCAAGCCGCCTCGGATAAAGGCATTCGTGTCGCGCATTTGCGTATCGGTGTTGTGCTTAGTTCGTCCGGCGGAGCGTTGGCGAAAATGTTGCCGCCTTTCAAATTAGGCTTAGGCGGACGTTTGGGCAGCGGAGAACAATATATGAGCTGGATTGCGCTGGAAGATTTGGTGTCGGCCATTATTCACGCCATAAATCACGAAAGTTTGTCTGGGCCAGTCAACGCGACTTCGCCGAACCCCGCCAAGAATGCTGACTTTACCGGTAAGTTGGGCGCGGTGCTGAACCGCCCGACTTTATTTCCCGTGCCGTCATTCGCCTTGCGGCTTGCCTTTGGCGAAATGGCGGACGAAGCCTTGCTCGCCGGTGCGCGGGTGATGCCAACCCGTTTGTTGGCAAGCGGTTTCAGCTTTCGCTTCCCAGATCTTGAAGCCACCTTGCGCCACTGTCTGCAAGATTAGACGAAATGTCAGTACCATCGGCGGTAGCGAGTTGGTAATAACTTTGCCGTGAAACTGTTGAGGAATAAATGGCTGGTTTCTTTGGTCGCCCTTTTGTTGGCGGCGATGGGTCTGGCGGTTTGGGCTTTCGTCATTGAACCGGCCCGCCTCACGGTTGACTCGCAGACGCTTTCGGTAAAGGGCTGGCCTTTGGCTTTGAACGGTTTAAGGGTCGTTCTGGCGTCCGATTTACACATCGGCGCGCCGCATATCGGGGCCGATAAATTGCCAAAACTGGTCGCTTTGATAAACGAGCAGCAGCCGGATTTAATTTTGTTGGCGGGTGATTTTGTGGTCGGCGACGAAATTGGCGCGAGTCAAGTTGCGCCGGAAACAATTGCGGCGGGTTTGCGCGGTTTGCGCGCGCGTTTAGGTGTCTGGGCCGTTTTGGGCAATCACGATTGGTGGACTGACGGGCCGGGTATGCGCAAAGCGTTGGAAAATAACGGTATCAAGGTTTTAGAAAACTCCGCCACGCGCTTTACTGATAAAGGCGAAGCCTTCTGGTTAATAGGCTTAGGCGACCATTTCACGAACCACACAGACCTCAAAGGCGCGTTAACCCAAGTTACAGACGATGCGCCGGCATTGGCATTGACCCATAGCCCCGACGTTTTTCCCAGCCTTCCTGACCGCATTCTTCTGACATTTGCCGGTCATACGCACGGCGGACAAGTCTGGCTGCCATTTCTGGGGCGGCCCGTTATTCCTTCCGCATATGGGCAACGCTACGCCACCGGACACATTCAAGAGGGCGCGCGTCATCTTTTCGTCACAAACGGAGTTGGCACGAGCATTTTGCCGGTGCGTTTTCTAGTGCCGCCGGAAATTACTGTTTTGACGTTGGCCTCTGAATAAATGGATGCGCGCCGCAAATCATGGTGAGTCCATTTATACCTGATGTTACGCAGTCAAAAATTGCTTGGTTGACTTGACTATATGCGCCGAAGGCGCGAAGGAAATTAGCCGGTGGTGAGAACCACCGGAAACGATGGCGACGATATTTTGCGCTCCGGCAGGTGCGCGGGACTTGCGCTTGTTCCCGCGTCCCTCATGGGACGCCGACGCGCTGCGGCGATTTCTCTGGTGGTTACGCTCTCCGCTTCACCACCGGCTAATTTCCACCGCGCCTCCGGCGCAAAGAGTTGTCAACCATCTGCAAACCATGACGCTGCATATCATGAGCTATAATTTTATCGGCACAGGCTTTTTATTGTTACCTTCCGGCGCGGTTTGGTCAGCGAAGACCATGACACACACTCGCCCGAACTCTTTACTAGGGCCGTTAGCAAGCCCGATGAATTTATAGGCATTGCTAAGGATATTGTTGCGGTGTCCGCGTTTTGGGTTGCCGTCGTCAACCAGCATCCAGAAAATAACCAGGCGGGCGTCTTGGCTAAAATAACTGATATTTTCGCCAACATTATAAGTGTTGACGCCGCGTTTTTGCACTCTCTGGGGTGGTAGTGATGAATCGCTCCCGCGATGCCCGCTTAAACCCGTTGCGAGTATGTCTTTGAGGTGGTCTTGGGCTGCTAAAGAAATGGCGGTTGAGGCTTGCAAAGGCGGCAAAGCGGGCGCGGTTTTGAGGAAGCTGATTGCCTCATCCACCGCCGCTAAACCTTCATTCGTAACAATCGGCGTAGTTTTGGGCAAGTGTAACTCGTTGCCTTGAAAATACTTCCTGAATTCTAACAGCAAAGTCACAGCTTGCGGTGGATTAGCGCGCACCGCATTTAACTCGCGCAAGAGTTCGCTATCCCAAGCCGATAAAACAGGCGTGGCGACAGTATTTGCCACCGGCTTTACTTGTTGCGCGGGCGGTGGATTTTTCGCCTTGTTGCTCTTTGGTTTTGTGTTTTGGCCGACACCCACAACCGACATAAACACGACGCCAGTAAGCCATAAATAACTCCAACGACGCATATAACCTACTTTCTTAAAGCTAATAACGCGAGGCCGCAGCTACTAAAACTTAGGGATTATCTCCGACCTTATTTTCGTCAATTATGGTTATTTTAGCAAACACCCCGTTCTCAAAATGTTTCCAGACGCGACAACGGTGCGTGTCGCTGACTAATGTGATGAGTTCGGTGAAATGATTGCCGGGTTCGTCTTTATAACGCCAAGTGAGAAAAATCGTGTTTGGGTCAACCTCGCAAGCCTCGCCGGTCAGACGCGGATTGTCGAAGCGCAGCCAGCCGTCCGCGCCGAATACGCCGGGGAATTCACGAGATTCCGTCCGTTCGTCGGCCCAACGGTAGTCGTTGATTTGCCGCCAGTTATTGCCCGCGATAAGGCACGTTAAGCGGCTTTGGTGATGGTCTAAAAGCTCGCCGGTGCGCGCGTCCAGACGGGTATAAGTGCCCTCCCAAACGCCGTGATGACGCGCGAAAACCGGAAAAGTCGTTTTTGCTGTTGCTGCTTCACTCATGTTTGTTCTCCTCTGTTTTGTTGCTGATGTTGGCGCGCGGAGGGCGGCCTTTTCTGGGTTTTATAAGAAAGCCCGCCATTGCTAATCTGCCAGCCAGGGGTAAATCTGGCCGCTATAATTTATGTAAACGCCTTTGACTTTGGTGTAATTTTCGAGAGCTTCTATCCCGAAATTCTGCCCCGTGCCGCTCATTTTGCGAATGCCGACGGGGACTTGCGGAACCATGTATTGCGGCATATTGACAAAAACCAAGCCCGCGTCCATCGCGTTGCTGACGCGGTGAGCGCGTGATAAATCTTCCGTCCAGAAAAACGCGCCGAGTCCGTAATCGCAGTCGTTGGCTAATTTTATGGCTTCGGCCTCGGTTTTGAAGGTCGTCACGCCCACGACGGGGCCGAAGATTTCCTCGCGCCAGATTCGCATTTCCGGCGTCATGTTGCGAAACACGGTAGGCGACATGAAATAACCGTTGCGGCACTCATCGGGCAGGTCGGTTGGCTTGCCGCCGCCGGTAAGTAGCTCTGCGCCTTCGTGTTGGCCGATTTGGATATAACTGTTGACGCGCTCCCATTGTTTTAGGCTGACCAACGGCCCGCAATGCGTCGCGGGGTTGCGCGGGTCGCCCACGCGCACGGAACGCGCTTTGGCAACCAAGCCTTCGATGACCTTTTCCGCGATGGATTCCTCAACTAAAATCCTTGACGCGGCCAGGCAAAACTGCCCGTTATTGGACAAACCCGCTTGCATCACGCCGTTGATGGCTTGGTCAAGATTGGCGTCGGCAAAGACGATGTTGGCCGATTTGCCGCCCATTTCCAGCAAGGTTGGTTTGGACAAACGGGCGCAGGTTTCGCCGATGCTGCGGCCCACTGAAGACGAACCCGTGAAACAGATTTTGGCGACTTTCGGATGGCTGACCAACGCCGCGCCGGTTTGCCCGTCGCCCTGCACGACGTTGACCACGCCCGGCGGTATCCCCGCTTCCAGCAATATCTTACCGAGAATCGCGGTGGTCATGGGCGTCTGTTCAGCCATCTTCATCACGACGGTATTGCCCGCCGCCAACGCCATCGAAATTTTGATGGTCGCCATCACCAGGGGGAAATTCCAGGGCGCGATGGCCCCGACCACGCCGTAAGGTTCGCGCACCGTGTAACGAAACGTGCCGGGTTCATTGGCGGCGACGGGCGTGCGTAATTTGTCTGCCGCGCCAGCGTAGAAACGCCAGAAATCGGCGCAAAACGGCACATCAATCACGCGGTTATTCGCCAGAGGCTTGCCCGCGTCAATCGTTTCAGCCTGCGCGATTTCCTCGCCGTGCGCTTCCAGCAATTCGGCCACGCGGTACATCAATTTTCCGCGCTGCGCCGGCGTGAGCCTCGACCATTCGCCGTAAAAAGCTGTCTGCGCGGAATTTACCGCCGTATCAACGTCCGCCGCGCCGCCCAGAGCCACCGCGCCGATGGTTTCGCCCGTCGCCGGATTTTCGTTGAGAAACGTCGCGCCCGCTTGCGAAGGCGTTTCAATGCCGTTAATAAGATGGTTTATCTGTTCCATAGCCGAAGCGCAAAACTCTATTTCTGCAATTGCCGGATTTCGTCCATGTCAACCGGCGGTTTCATCCACAGGCGGCCCTCTTTTTCGAGGTAATCGCGCATGGTTGCGGGCAAGTCTTTGTATTTGTCCACGCGGTAGCTGACTAATTGAAAGACGCTTTTGCCCGGCCCGAAAAAGGGCGGCAAATCTCCGAAACGGTTCCAGGTTAATTGATATTGAGCGGCTTTCGCGCCTTTGGGTTGGAGCAGAAAATCGTAGTTTTCATAGGCTTCATACTTGCCGCGCGGCGTGGGAAAACTGAGAAAAAGCGGTGCGCTGACGATGGTTAAGTTGCCCAACTGCCGCAGACGCATGGGCGAACCGCCGGCGATTTTTTGCAGACGCGCCCCGCCGCCTTGCTCCACAGAAGAAGCAATTTGCCCGTCTTTGAGTTCGTAAGTGATGAATTGGTAAGGGTATTCGATGTGCGCGACCTTTTGCCCGTTGACTTCACGGAGGACTTCACTTGTCGCGGCGTCGCGGTAAACAAAGGTCTTGCGCGAGAGTTGCACGGCCCGCGTCGGCGTCTCATCGGCCCGCCAACGCCGCGCCGTGTCTATGCCTTCCACGCGGGCCAGCAATTTGCCTTCGGGATAGCTGTAAATCTCGCCGATGCAATACCAATAAACCGGCTGGCCCGTGCCGATTCGCATATCCGCGAACTGTTGAAACGTGGCCGGCGTAAAGCCCTGCGCCCGTGCGTTGACGCCGGCGCACAACGCCAAAAATAATAGTAAGAAAAAGCGTTTCATAGAGTTACTCCGGTTCGTAGCGATTCAGATAGAGCTTGCCTTCGTAATCGTTGAGGCCGATTTGCACTCTGTCCATAAAGCCATGACGCCCCAAAACATTGCGGTTAAAAAAATCGTCCGAGGCAAAACAGGCGTGAGAATCAAAGTGATAGCCTAAAACCGTCAAAGTGAGTTCGTGGCGATAGGCGATAAAACTGCCGGTTGCCGTGCCGATGCGAACCCGTTCGCCGGATTCGATGTCCAAACCCAACGCCTCGCCGTGCCGCCGCGCAAACACACACTCTGAAGAACCTGTATCCAATTTGGCGTCAAAGGTCACGCTGACATCGGTAAAACTCAAGGCGACGGAAAGCGTGACGCCCAACTGCCCGGCGTCATATTCGGCCAATTTTTCAAAGCTGAGTTGGTGCGCCATTACCAGCCACCCATAGAGCCTTCGCCGTCAAGCGGCATGACGTAGTCAATAAAAGCGTTTTTCACGCCTGCGTCACGCGCAACGATGGCAACTTCAGCGTAATTGCGGCCTGTTCCCAACAGCCGCACGCCGTCCAACGCAACGTAGAGGCCGCCGTATTTTTGGCGGTTTTCTTTCATCCACTCTTTGCGCTGTTGGCGGATAATTTCTTTTTCTGCCAACTCAGCATCTTCGCTAACTGTCCGCGTTGTCTGTGCTTGCCGACCCTGTTCATGCAGAAACGCAGTCAGTTCAGCCTTTTCGCTAAACGTCAGAGCCGCCGCCTGTTGTTTGATATTTTCGAGCAATTCCGTTGGCATAACTTCTACTCCGGCACAACTTTCGTCCATTCCCACATCCGGTAACTGTATAAACCTTCAACAACCAGCGGGTCAGCCTCTGCCATTTGCCGCGCCGCCGCCTCGCTTTCGGCGGCAAAGACGTAACAGCCCGCGCCGAGTTCGTTATCCTGTTGATTCACAAACGGCCCGGCCATGAGGCATCTGCCTTCCTGTCCAAGTTGCTTGAAATAAGCCGTATGCGCGCGCAACACGGGCAGCGCGTCGGCGTCGGCGATAGTGGCCCGTTTGGGCGTTCGTTGAATTGTAAAAAACCAATGTCTCATAGCTATTGACGATAATATGCGAGTAACAGAAATAACAAGCCAACAACAACTAGAACAATCCCCATGAAAAAGTAAAATACCTGCCAAGAGGTTGCCGTGTGTTGCCATGAACGATTTGTAGTGCCATAGTAAAACAAATTAAGAACTTTGCGGTTTCGCATACTTCGCCACGCTTTAATTCGACGATATGTTTCTGTACGCCCCAGCTTTCTCCGTCCTAAAAGGCAGTATACGCCGGAGGCAATTAGCCCGATACCAGCAAATACTACTTGTAAAGGGGTTAGCATTTCACCTTTCATCTGAGGGAATTTTCAACGGGTGCGGGAAACCAATTTATGCAACACGAAAGACGCGGCTAAGGCAATCGCGGTGGCGATGATGACGCCCTTGAAGGCTGGGCCATAGCCGTATTTTTGCGCCAGTATGCCGGTCAAAAAGAGGCCGATGGCCCCGCCGATGGTTTCTACTAAAGTTATCGCGCCAATGATTTTTCCCGCTTCTTTGAGTCCGAAGCGTTCCACCGCCAAGACTTGGATGGAGACGAACGAACCGCCGTAAGCGACGCCGAACGGGATGGCGAAAAGATATGCCGTGCCAACAGATAAGCCTAATAAAACCAGTGTTCCCAACAGCATGACACTGGCGCAGAGCGTCAAAACCAACGATTTGGGCAAACGGTCACTAAGGCTGCCAAAGAAGAATTTGCCGGCCACGCTCATCAAGGTCAGCGTCGTTTGCACATTGCCCGCTTGCTGTATGTTCATGCCGATAGCCGGACTTTGCAGGTATAAAATCACCTG
>JAYVJN010000362.1:0-6160 GCA_043769325.1 Acidobacteriota bacterium | reverse complement strand
TTTCCGGCATTGTCCACAACTGCTGTGCGCCAAGCCTTTGTCGCCAAGAAGATGAATCCCGCAGACGGAACAGAATCATATTTCCTCTTGCCGCGCGTTGGCACGACGATAAAGATGGCCTGTAATATGTGCGAAATTCCCAATGCCGCCCCAGGCGGAGAAGAAGATACCACCTTGCTGGAATTTACCTGGAATGGTGCTAAGTTTGCCCGGAAATAGGTTAGCTATGAAATATCTAATGATTTTGTTGACGTGCGCGGCGGTCTTTAGCGCAGCCGCTTGCAAGAGCGACGCGAGTGTCGCGGCGAATATCACAAAGAGCGAACCAGCCGCGACCCCCGCGCCGGTTGAAGCGGCCCCGCGGCCTGACCCTGTGGTGGAAAAAACCGCCATACGGGTTGTGCCGTTTCAGGAAAAGGACGTGCCAGCGCGGGCTTTAACCGAAGGCGAACTGATTTCCGGCGCGCATTGGTTTGACCGCAACGGCGAGAACTTTCTGCTCGTCAGTCAGAGCAAAGCCGACCAGGGTGATTTGACCAAACAATATCTTTACGCCGACCTCTTTGTGGTGCAAAAAGGCAAACTCGACCTGCTCTGGCAGACAAAAGACTGGGCAGAAAATCATTGCGACGCCGGCGCGGGGTTGGTTTCGCCGATTGATGTGCGCGATTTGGATGGCGACGGTGTGGCGGAAAATATGTTCGTCTATAACGTCGAAGGTTCGTGTGACGTTTCGCCCCGCGTCCACAAGTTGATGTTCCACAGCGGTGACAAAAAGCTGGCGATTCGCGGCTCAAACACCGTCAATCTGCCCGAAGGCGCAACCAAAGGCGAGAAGAAATTTGACGACACGTTTAAGCAAGCCCCTGCCGCTTTTCGCACAGCGGCCTCCGATTTTTGGGACAAATACGTCAAACCATTTGGCGCGACGGGAAAGTAAATGATGAAAAAAATATTCTGTTTGTTAAGTTTAAGCCTGGCCCTGGCCGGTGCTACGGCTAACGCGCAAAACGGTATCCGTAAAGTTGACTTCAAAAACTTTACCTACCAGGTGGCGAACGGCGAAGAAAAGGAAACGGTCAAGGTAACGGATGGCGAATACTCGCGCACAAGCGCGGACGACCCTTTCTATTTCACCGTGACGGATATTTCCTACGGCGACCTGGACGGCGACGGCCAGGAGGAAGCTATTGTGCGGACGCGGCTCAATACGGGCGGCACGGGCAATTTTACCAACGGGCAGATTTTCACCTTGAAGAACGGCAAACCCGTTATCCTAACTGAATTTGAAGGCGGCGACCGCGCTTACGGCGGTTTGGCCGGCGCGAATATCGCCAATGGCGCGCTGACCGTCGAACGCTACGCGCCAGGCGAGGGCGGCGCGAATTGCTGCCCCGAATACGTCGAAACCACGCGCTACAAATGGGACGGCGCGGCCCTGCGCCAACTCAGCGACAGCACGACTCGTGAACTCTATCCAGCCACGCGCATTTCGTTTCAAAAGGGTAAGACCCTGAGCATCTTTATCGTCAAACTCGCCAAATACGAGCGCAAACGCTTCGTTGTGGGCGCGCGCGCGGGCCAAACCCTGCTGGTTTCGACCAGCGCAGAACCCGCCAACGCGATTTCTTACAGCCTTTTCAAGGGCGATGGCGTTGTCACCGACGGCTCCAACGGAATAATTGTCAAACTCAAAGCCAACGGCGATTACGTCTTTGACTTGAACAATAGCACTGAAAATAATTTAAGCGTTTCAGCTACCGTCGCCATTGAGAAATAAAGTTACGTTGCAGATGATACGAATTTCGCAAAGTTATCGCTATAAAGAGTGAAATAGTTATTTTAATTTTACCGGATTTCGCGCCCGCAATGCTCCAACCATAATACGAAGCGGCTTTAGGCGCAGTATTTGGTTGGAGATGTCGCGGCGCACGCCCGCATGGGCGTAGCAGCGTTGCCTTAAAGACAACTTTCAAGAAATCATTCAACTCCCGCTTATCGCCGTCAAATCTCGTTGTGTCAGCTACTTAGCTGTGTTAGAATACTCATCTGATGAAGGCTTACAAGTTCAAATTTCGCAGACCGTCAAAAGCATTCGTCGCCAAGTGCGAGAGTGCCTTAGAGGTGTGCCGCGAGTTGTATAACGCCGCCTTGCAAGAACGTATTGGGGCTTGGAAGCTGTGCCGCAAGAGCGTTTCCTTTGCCGAACAATGCGCCCAACTGCCGGAGATTAAGCCTCTGCGCCCCGATGTCACGGCGGTTCACTCCCAAGTTTTGCAAGCCACGTTAAGACGGCTGCAACGCTCGTTGGAAAACTTCTTTCGCCGCGTCAAGGCGGGTGACGCCAAAGCGGGCTTTCCCCGTTTCAAGTCGCGCCTGAGATTCGACAGCTTCACTTATTCACAAAGCGGCTTTCGCATTGAAGGCGATAAGCTGTATTTAGCAAAAATCGGGTCGTGCCGTATCCGTCTCTCAAGAGAGATTCTAGGCGCAATTAAAACCTGCACTATCAAGCGCGAAGCCGATGGCTGGCACATCATTCTGACCGCCGAAACGGAAGCCAAGCCGTTGCCCAAAACCGGCGCAACCGTTGGCCTGGATGTTGGCTTGGAGAACTTCGCCACGCTTTCCAACGGTGAAGCCATACCCAACCCGCGCTACTTGCAGAAAGCTGAAAAGCGGTTGAAAACGGCGCAACGCTCTGTTAGCCGCAAGAAACGGCGTGGGGCAAACCGCCGTAAAGCCGTGCAATTGCTGGCGCGTCAACATCTTAAAGTGAAACGGCAACGCCAAGACTTCGCGCACAAGACAAGCCTTGACCTGTTGCGCCGTTTCGATGAAATCGCCGTTGAAGATTTGAATATCAAAGGGATGGTGAAAAACCATCATCTGGCTAAAAGCATCAGTGACGCCGCGTGGGGAACTTTCATCCAAACACTTGAAGCGAAAGCGGAAGAAGCTGCGAAACGAGTCTGGAAAGTACCCGCGCCTTATACATCGCAGGAATGTAGCGGCTGCGGTCACAGGATGCGTAAGACACTGGCGCAACGGGAACACCGTTGTTCGGAATGTGGTTTGCATCTTCATCGTGACCATAACGCTGCCATAAACATCAAGGGAAGGGCTTTCCCTTTGGGGATGGGAGCCGTTGGGCTCTCAAGTGAACCAAGAATCTCCGCCTCTAACGCCGCTTTGGGCGTTTAGGGGGAGAGGGTCAAGGAGATTCTTAAACATGAAAAAAACAATCACCTTAGTTTGCTTTCTGATTTTGGCTTTATCGGCGAACGCTTTTTCGCAAAAGCAAAAAACTGCCAGGCAAATATTTATGTCGCTTCCAAATGATTACATTAACGGCTCGCTCCAGCATCGAGCGACGTTTCTTTCTTTTCCGAAGTCGATAAAAGCTGACACATTGTCGTTTTTCCTTTTCGATAATGGAGTGTCGAAAAAAATCGGCGGTGACTTCCAAGAACCTCAGGCGATTGGAAGTATGCGGGTTTTCCGCGGAAAATCACGCACCGTTGTCGGTCTTCGCTATCAGGTTGATGATCGCAAAGAGAAGAACCCGACAGTTGATACAACGAAAATTGTTACCGTTTTGCTTGAAAATATAAATGGAGAATGGACTGAAGCTACCGATTCGTTAATCCCAAAGGCTTCAGTCGATTTGGCTTACGAAAGTTTGATTAAGAATTATCAAATGAAAGACGTAAAGCGTGAAGATGTTTGGATCGAAACCCAACTCGGCATTGATAAAAGCGGCATCGCACAAGTGATTCGCATAAAACGAGACACTTCAGTTACCGATTTCAAATGGTTCAAATGGAATGGCGGCAGTTTTGTTGAGAGCGAATACTAATCCCAAGAAACACCAAAACGCCGATTCATTTCGGCATTTTTTGACTCATGTTACGCGGCGATTGGATAAACGCGCCTTCTATACACTTCAAGAAAAAGAATTAGCCACAGAGCGCACCGGGAAGCACAGAGAAAAACCGTAACCCTCTGACTCGGCTTAACCTCTGTGAACTCTGTGTTCTCTGTGGCGAAAATTCTTTTTCTTGAAAGATATAGTCTGCGAAGGCAGACGGCATAAACCTAGCTCCGCATGAAGCGCAGCGCAATGTGGGGGGTGACATAGCCCGATGTGTTGAGCCTGCTTTAGCTGGCGGCATCGCTCTGCCGTCTGCTCACGCAGACTACAACGAGAAGGCCGCAACGCGGCAGTGAGCAGTAGGCAGTGGGCAGTGGGCAGTTAAGAAGCCGCGTTGCGCTAATTCTGGCGCGAACAGCCGCCGCCGTCGCGGTCTGCGCCACTGACGCGACCTTCGCGCGTCGCCAGCAGACCGTAAACAGTAGGAAGTAGTTACTGCCCACTGCCTACTGGCTTCCAGGAGAAAAACAATTATGAAAAAATTAACAATTATATTCGCGCTTATCATTTTCGCAAGCACGGTTTCATTTGCACAATTTAATTTTACACGGTTTGCGGGCAAGGAAGTTTCCAACACAAATAAACCCAATGCCGAAGTTTATAAAATTGTTGACGGCAGCAAAACTCTCGACGATGCGTATTACCTGACTTGGGAAGAAAATTATTTGAAGATTCAACAAGTTGTTTACGCCAACACGCCGCCGAGTGTGATCGAAACTTATCTGCATTACGAAGATGTAGTTGACGACAAAATTTCGTCGGAACCAGAAACTGAAGAGGAACTGAAAAGCATCAACAAAACTTTTTATAGGATTACGCCGAAAACCAAAATGCCGCAGATTTGGTATTCGTCCAGGTTTTACTCGCAAGAATTCGCCACCAGTATTGCGTTGCCATTTGCAAACGACAAAGCGTATAAGGAGTTCATAGCAAAAATTAAAGATAAGGCATACGATTTGGCTTTGAAATTAGATGATGCTCCTGAAAGATTTTCGATTACGGAAGAACGTCTCAAAGAAGATGTTCCTGACGCGAACTCAACCGCTTCAACAGAGTCAGATGATGATGAAACGAGTTCTAATTCGGGCAGTTCTGCGTCAAATTCATCGTCAAATTCAACTCCGCCAGCGAAAACCGAAGTAACGGTTGAGATCAAAAATAAATCAAACAGTCCGCTGGAGATTTATTACAAAGATAACCCGAAAAATTCATCAAAAACTTCAACCTCGATTAACGCGCGTTCAAGCAAACGAATCAGTATCAAAGTCGGCGGCGTAGTTTATTCGGCAAGCGGACAAGAACTTTTGCGAATCACCGCAGATATGGACGACACCGAGCAAATTATTGCGAAGTGATCTCAGATTCCAAGTCAAAGAGGCGTCGAGTAATCGGCGTTTTTTTGACTTGAAAATGATACGAATTTGTAAATTGTATCGCTATATACATTGAGAAGATAAAAATATGAAAAATCTATTAACCATTTTTTGTTTAGCGTTTTTAACATTAGTCTTTGCGAGCGAAACTTTTGCCCAACGCAAAGCTGTTACAGACAAGGAAGTTACGGGAACTTTCAAAACTGCGGACGGTGCAAACATCGTTAAAATTTTCCCTGTCGGCAAAGGCGGTTTCGATAGTCCCGGCTACAATTTGCAAGTCGAATTTTTCGCATCGATAAAGCTCGGAACAGACGGAGAAGCACGCGGAAATACGGGAAGTTTGAGCGGTTTCGCACCAATCAAAGGAGATACGGCAACCTTTACGCTCGCCGGAATGGAATACGAAAACTGCACAATTACAATGAAATTCGTCAAACTCGGCGTATTGAAAATCAGCCAAAAAGGTGATTGCGGTTTTATCAATGAGATGATTACAACTGCGGGAAATTATAAAAAAACAAGTTCCGCAAAGCCGCAGTTTACGGAAGATTAAGACTGAACGCGGAAGAGCATTTATTTGTCTTAATTTTAGTCGCAATACCAACATGAAGCTTTCATGGTTTAGCAGAACACAAAAGGGGATGAAAATTGGGTGCAGGGGCGAGGTTTGTATCACCGAAGAATCATGAAAACCCGTTGAGAAATAAATTTACGTTGCAGATGATACGAAGTCCGCAAATATCGCGCTTACCTTAGTAACGCAAAGAAAATAAATCAACCCGTTTAGAGGCGGTCTCTGACCGCCGTTGCCGCTACGAGTCAACCCCACCGGCGGTCAGAGACCGCCTCT
>JAYVJN010000361.1:0-5461 GCA_043769325.1 Acidobacteriota bacterium | reverse complement strand
CGGCATAGCCGCCAGAGGTCTTGTGGTGGCTTGACGGTGAGGCACAGCCTCACCGCACGGTAGGGCGGCAAGCCGCAGATGAGTCGCACTTTCAATTACCCCCCCATCGTTTGCGCTTTTGTCATTTCCTTGCGCCACGCGGCGAACTATTGTAGCCTAATCGGTTGTAGATTTTGGCGGGGCCGGCGTTTTGACGTGGCGGCAACGAAACGAAATGGCCTTGTTTTTACGGAAACATCTTAAATTTATCAGCTTATTCTTGCTGGCCGCGCTGATTTTGTGGTGGTTGGGGCGCAAGTTGGACTGGGCCAAAGTGCGTTCCAGTTTGCAGCAAGCCAATTGGTGGTTGCTGGCGTTGGCGACGGCGATTGTGATTTTCACTTACTTGTTGCGCGCCTATCGCTGGCGCACTATGCTCGCGCCGATAACGCCGACGCATCTGCGCGAACTTTATCTCAGCACTTGCGTGGGTTTTGGCGCGATTTTCGTCTTCGGACGGGCCGGCGAAGCGGTGCGGCCTGTTGTTTTGCCTTTGCGCGACCCGCGCGTGCGTCCGGCAGCGGCCTTTATCACGATTGCCATCGAACGTCTCTGCGATTTGGTGGCAACCATTATCTGCTTTGCGCTCTGTCTTTTATGGCTCAACGCGCCGGCGGGCCACGAAAGCGATTTTCACCGGCTTAACCAAGCTGGCGCGGCGTTGCTGGGGGCGGCAATCGCGGGCCTGGTGGTCTTGGCGTTGTTTCAGAAAAGGTCACGGCCTATTATTGACTGGCTTGAAACTAATGTCCCTCACTGGCCTTTGCCGGGGCCGTTGAAACGCATCATCGTCAGCGCGTTCAAGCATTTAGCCCAAGCCTTGAGCGTATTCGTGAATTGGCGCGAACTGGCGGCGGTTTCCGGTTGGACGGCGATTTTGTGGGTTGCCATCGTGCTTTACGACTGGTTGGTGTTACGCGCTTTTGCCCTGCCGTTTGGTATTGCCGAAGCGACTTTTATTATGAGTTGGTCGTTGGTCGGTTCGATGGTGCCGACGCCAGGCGGGGCCGCTGGCGCATTTCACGCGGCGGCAGTGGCCGGCATACTTTTCTTAAATCCTGGCGTCCCGACGGAAACGGCGGCGGCGGCGGCCCTAATGATTCACCTCACAGGTTTTGGCCCGGCTTTGCCGATTGCGATGTATTACCTGGCGCGGGGCGACATCAACTTACAAAGGCTGCGCCAGAAAGTAGAAGAAGAGCCTGTGCCGGAAGAATTAGGGGAAATGAAACCGCTGCCCGTCGCTGAATAGCGCGGCGGAAAGCAGTTTTAGGGCCGCTGTTTTAGAGGAAGACAACACTTATGAAATGTCCATTTTGCGCTCATTTAGAAGATAAAGTGGTAGATTCGCGCGAGGGACGCGAGGGTGATGTGATACGGCGGCGGCGCGAATGTCTGAAGTGTGAACGCCGGTTCACTTCTTACGAACGCATCGAAGAAATTCCTTACATGGTCGTCAAAAAAGATGGCACGCGGGAGCCTTTTGACCGTAACAAAGTGATGGCCGGGCTGTTACGCGCCGGCGAAAAACGCCCGATTCCACCGGTCAAATTGGACGCCATCGTCGAAGCCGTCGAGACATATGTGCAAGACTCGCCGGACCGTGAACGCCCGACTACGAAAATCGGCGAAATCATCATGCGCGGCTTGAAAGAGTTAGACAAAGTGGCGTATGTCCGTTTCGCCTCGGTCTATCTGGAATTTGAGGACGTTTCCGAATTTGGCAGCGTCATGCGCGAACTGAAAACCCTGGTGCGTTCACAAGGCAAAACAGACCCGACTGGCGAATAACTTAGCGCGGGGGTTGGGGATTAGGGGTTAGCAAAACCTCTCCGCCCCAACCCCCAGCCCCTAACCCCCAACCCCCTTTTATGGCAACTATTACCGATGAAATTACCGAATTGGACGTGCTGACCGCTGATGACGCTGACCAGCCCGCCATTCCCGACGAGCTTCCGGTGCTGCCCCTGCGCGACATCGTGATTTACCCGTTTATGATTGTCCCGCTGTTCGTCTCGCGGGAAAAGAGCATTCGCGCGGTTGATGATGCCTTGGGTCATCACCGGATGATTTTGCTGGTGTCACAACGCGATTTGGACAAAGAAGAACCAGCCGGCACAGACCTTTACGAAGTCGGCACCGTGGCGGCTATTATGCGGATGCTGAAATTGCCCGATGGCCGCATCCGCATTCTCGTGCAAGGACTTTCGCGCGCGCGCGTGGAGTCGGTTGACGCCAACGGCGATTACATCAAGGCCAAAGTGAAGCCGATACAGGAAGTTGCCACCATCGAACGCTCGCTGGAACTCGAAGCCCTCACGCGCAATGTGCGCGAGGCGATGGAACGCGCTGCCAGTCTCGGCAAAAACATCTCGCCCGAAGTGCTGGCAATCATCTCCAACCTGGAAGAACCGGGCCGGCTGGCCGATTTATCCGCGTCCAATTTGGAATTGCGCGTAGAGAGCGGCCAATCCGTTCTGGAAATCGCCGACCCGACGGCCCGTTTGCGCCGTGTCAACGAGTTGCTCAACAAAGAAATCGAAGTCCTCACGGTGCAACAGGAAATCAACACCCAAGCCCGCGCCGACATAGACCGTTCACAACGCGAGTTTTACCTGCGCCAACAACTCAAAGCCATCCAATCCGAACTCGGCGAAGGCAACGAACTGGCCGAAGAAATTGCCCAGTTTCAGGAGAAAATCGAACAGGCCGGAATGCCCGAAACCGCGCAACAAGAGGCTTTACGCCAACTGAAGAAGTTGGAACGGATGCACCCTGACGCCGCCGAAACCGGCACCTTACGCAATTGGCTGGAGATAATGACCGAATTGCCCTGGGCCAAAGCTTCTGTGGACAACCTGGATTTGCTCAAGGCGGAAAAGATTCTCGACGAAGACCATTACGGGCTGGAAAAGGTCAAAGAGCGCATTCTCGAAGCCCTGGCCGTGCGTAAATTGAAGGAAAAACCGAAAGGCTCAATTCTCTGTTTAGTCGGGCCGCCGGGCGTTGGTAAAACTTCGCTGGGCCGTTCGATTGCGCGGGCGTTAGACAGAAAATTCGTGCGCCTGAGTTTGGGCGGCGTGCATGACGAGGCCGAAATTCGCGGGCATCGGCGCACTTACGTCGGCGCCATGCCGGGCCGTCTGATTCAATCCATCCAACACGCCGGCACCAATAATCCGCTCATCATGTTGGACGAAATTGACAAAGTGGGCGCGGACTTTCGCGGCGACCCCTCTTCAGCGTTACTCGAAGTGCTCGACCCGGAACAGAACAACGCCTTTCGTGACAACTATTTGGGCGTCACGTTTGACCTCTCGAATGTGATGTTTATGACGACGGCCAACGTCATGGAAACCGTGCAACCGGCTTTGCGTGACCGCATGGAGGTTATCCGTCTGTCGGGTTACACGCAGGGCGAAAAGCTGGCTATCGCCAAACGCCACCTCGTGCCCAAACAGATGGAGGAAAATGGCGTCACAAGCAAAAATATCCAGATTTCCGCCAGCGCGTTAAGCGCGGCCATTCGCCAGTACACACGCGAGGCGGGCTTGCGCCAACTCGAACGCGAAATCGGGAAACTCTGCCGCAAAGTGGCGCGCCGCATCGCCGAAGGTAAAACTGAAAAAGTGCGTGTCTCACAGGATAACCTGCACGATTTTTTGGGTGTATCGAAGATTTTTCCTGAAGAACGCTTGAAAAAAGACCAAATCGGTATCGTCACCGGCCTGGCTTGGACGGCAGTGGGCGGCGAGATTTTGTTCATCGAAGCCCTCCGCATGAAAGGCAAAGGCACGCTGACACTAACCGGACAACTCGGCGACGTAATGAAAGAATCGGCGCAAGCGGCTTATTCTTACGCCCATTCAAGGGCCAAAGAGTTGGGCATCAGCGAAGCGGATTTTGCGGAATACTCGCTCCACATACACTTGCCCGAAGGCGCGATTCCTAAAGACGGCCCCTCTGCCGGCATCACCTTGGCGACGGCGATGGTTTCCGTGTTGACACAACGCGCCGTGCGCCACGACATTGCCATGACGGGCGAAATCACCTTGCGTGGCAATGTTTTACCCGTCGGCGGCATCAAGGAAAAGGTGCTCGCGGCCTTGCGCGCCCGCGTCAACACCATTATTCTGCCGGCCCCGAACGAACGCGATTTAGTGGAAGTCCCGCCAGAATTGTTCAAAGACGTGAAATTCGTTTTTGTTGACCATGTGCGACAGGTTTTCCGCGAAGCTTTGTTGGATAAACCCGAACCGCCACGCGCCGCCAAAGAGAAAAAGTAGCCTGGTAATCTGATAATGCGGAAGCCTGCACGAAGTAAGGGCGCAAAGGGCACACTTGACGTAGTGCGTGTTTCCGCATTCGGATTATGCGAAAACATAGCCTTATCTGCTTATCATGTTTTACGGCTGTGCCGCCGTTGCCCGTCAAGCGCGGCCTAGCCGCAGAACCGTTAGGGAATTCTTTGCCGCGAAGGTAGAACCTTCGCGCCCATCCGACGGCACAGCCGCAATAGTGCGTTACATGAGTACGTTACTCTTTTCATATGTCGTTATCAAAACCATCTTTAGCGCGCCGAATTGAAGCGGTTGGTCGTTACCGCCGTTTCTTGCCTGGCCTCACACTCAATGTCATGCCAGGTCAGTTATTTACCCTGGCAGGGGTGTAATCAGAAGTGAAGCGGCTCTGCCGCCTGATGTGCGGCGACGGCTACGCCTCGCCGGAAATCGCTCTCACTCAAGCGTTTGAGGCTACGCCTCCGCTTTCTGAGCCAACCCTTAGGCGGCCCGGCCAACACGCCGGCCCGACGGCGGCATAGCCGCGAAGCTTCATGGAAGCCCTTCTCCGGCGAGGCGCAGCCATCGCCGCACATCAGAGCGGCAAAGCCGCCGGCCGGCCCGCTTCACTTTTGCTTACACCCCCCTGGCAGTGAGTTTGCTTAGATTGCTTGTGTATGCTTTTAGCGCGTTTATTTTGGTTAGTGTTGCTGGCAATGGTGGCTTTTGCCGCTAATTCGTTATTGTGCCGCGCAGCGTTGCGACAGACAGAAATTGACGCGGCGACTTTTACGCTGATTCGTTTAGTGTCAGGGGCGTTGACGCTATGTTTGCTGGTGCGCGGGCGGCGGGCGATAGTAAACGGTAACTGGTTGTCGGCATTGGCTTTGTTCGTCTATGCGGGCGCGTTTTCGTTGGCTTACCTGACGCTGACCGCAGGGACGGGCGCGTTGCTACTCTTTGGCGCAGTGCAAGCAACGATGATTATGGCCGGTTTGTGGGCCGGCGAACGCTTGCGTCTGTGGCAAGGCTTGGGGTTAGCGTTGGCGTTGGGCGGTTTAGTGATTTTGCTGCTGCCGGGTTTAGCGGCCCCGCCGTTGGGTGGAGCGATGTTGATGCTGTCGGCGGGCGTAGCTTGGGGC
>JAYVJN010000360.1:0-16404 GCA_043769325.1 Acidobacteriota bacterium | reverse complement strand
GAGTACACTTTAAGTTACTTGTGCCAAATGCGGTAAATACACTTGTTAGCTATTGCCAATGGACAAGTGTGTCATTTTGCGCCAGAGGTTCGCACCGGCGTTTTGAAACACGTCGTAATAGTGGTTAATTCATTGCCATCAGCTAGTTAGACGTATTTTCAGGGCGCGAAAATGAATGTTTTTGGCCGGTGCGAACCTAAAAGCGCAATATGTTGTAGTGTTTAACGCTAATAGCTACTATGGGTGGTAGTAGAGAAACCTCAGTCTTTGCCGGCTTTTGTTGGGCCGGAATATTTTTTTGAAAATTTTATATTTTGATGCAACTATTGGGAGACAATTTTCGTCTGACGAAAAGCACATCAACTAGGCTCAATGCCGCGAGTGCTTTTTCAAACATAAAAAGAAGCGTAGCCAAGTTTGGCGCGTTTCATACCCAAAAAGAAGTCAAACGAGAGTGTTTGACTCAGGCTGTCAGGCTTTCAGGCCGCCAGCCAACAACCGAATAAATTGCTTTGAGCAAGCTGAAACTTACCCGCCGGCGGGTCTGTTAAAGCTTGTCTCCGGCAACAACCGTCAACCTTGACGGTATCGGTAAGGGGATGTTTGAAAAAGCGCTTTTTCTTTTTCCGCTCATTTCCCAGAAACCAAACCGTAAGCCCTTTGGTGGCAAGCGGTAGCAGCCGACCCCCATTCCCCGGAATGCGGCGCGCCGGCCCCGTCGGATGAATGCTCGCCAGGCGTTTATCAACGGCAGGGCGTAGCTGTGGCCCAAAGCAGAGAGGTGTGAAAACTATGATGAGCAAATCAGCCCGCAGAAGACAACGCGCCCGCGCCCAAAAGCTGGCCGTCTCTGCCCAACGCGGCGAAAATTCGCAGTTCGCGGAATGGAAACAACGCCTGCAAAGCTGGCTCTACGAAATTCGCCGCCGCGCCGCCGTTTTGCAATCTACCGATGCCAACGAAGATGCCAAAAGCGGCGGACGCATATTCGAGGTATTAGTGTACGCCGAAAGATACCTCGCCAAAGAAGCCGATCCCGAAGTGGCAAAAGGGGTCGGAGAAGAAATCCGCCAGGTCTTGCGCGCGGAATGCGCCGCCGCCGCCGCGCAAGTCTATGGGTCGAAAATGCACCGCGTGGTCAACGTAGCCGTGTATGGCCCGGCCGTCAGCCTGGCCCGTCACCGCCGCGCGCTCAACGCCCGCGCCGCCGAATATGAGCGCGCCGCCTGGTCGCGTCCGGCCAAAGCGTAGTTTTAGTCATTTGCAGAGGAGTGGAATTTATGGCAAACAATTCACCGACAAGGGAATTAACGCGGGCGCAAAGGGCGTTTGCCTGGTTGAGCGCCAGCGTGCCGCAGGCCCTGGCCCAATGCCCGACGGAACAACCTTTTTTCTTCAGTGTCGGGGCGTTGGTCTTAATCAATTCCCTGCTCGCCTCCGCTGCGATGGGCCTCTTGCTCCATGAAATCGGCGCGTCGGCCTGGGTTGTCGGCGTGGTGAGCGCATTCTGGGGATTGGGGGCGATACTTTGCCTGGACAGATTTTTACTGGCCGGCGGCAACGACGGCAGCGGCTGGCGCAAGGGCTTGAAAATCATGCTCCGTTTGTTTTTGTCGCTCTGCCTGGCGGCGGTAGTCGGGGAAAATCTGGTACATTTCCTGTTTGCCAAAGAGATTGCTTACCAGCAACAGGTAGAGAAGCAAGCAGCCGTCACCCAGGCGCGTCTGGCGGCGCAAGCCCACTACCCCGAAATGGAGCAACTCCAACAGGAAAAAACCGCTAAACAGGCCGAAGTCGCCGCCAAACAGGAAGAAGTCCGACGCCTGCGCGCTGACTATATTCAAGAGGCCGAGGGAACAGCCGGCTCTAAGGTCAAAGGCAAGGGCGAGCTTTACGAACAGAAACAACGCGATTATTTGCAGGCCGGCAACGAGGCCGGGAAAATCGAGGGCGAAATCAAAGCTTTAGATGACCGCCGGGGCACGCTGCAAAAGCAATTGGACGAGGAGGTGGCCGGCGTGGAAGCGGCTAAACGCGACGAAAAAGGCTTTCTCGCCAGCCATCGCGCGCTCGTGGCGGCCATTCGTGATTCGCCTTCTTTGGGCTTGCTTTACTTCCTCGTCACTGCCACTTTGGTAACTTTCGAGATGCTGGGCCTCATCAGTAAGATGTTGCGAACGCCGGGTTACTACGAGGAATGCGTCAGCCGGATAGCCGACGCCCAAAACCTACTCAGCGCCGCCCAGGATGACGCCCGCCAAGCCGCCGTCCAACGCGAAACTGCTGAAGCAGAGCAAACCCAATTGGCGCTCCATGATTTGCGTGTCAGCTATATGGGCATAGTTATCTGCTCGCTCAAAAATGGCGACCTGAGCGTTTTGAACGCGCCGCAAACCAAATTGGCTGAAGCTCTGGACGCGCAGGCGTACCAGGAAATGCACAATCAGTTAAACCAACGCCAGGCCCCGGCTTTTACCCAAACTCCTGAAACGGGCGACCCGGCCCTGAGCCTGGCCACCCCGCCGTCAATTGCCGTTGTAGTGCAAGACGATTCCGGCCAGGAAGAAGAAGCTTTTGCTTTGACCTTCAACCAACGGCGCGAAAATGTCGGAACGCAGGACTTCCTACGCGCCCTGGCCGGCTTGGAAAATCATCGCCCTGCTCCCCCAACCGGCCCGCGCCGCCCTTTGTTCCAATACCGCGCCACAAACACGCAGGGTGAAACGCTACGCTCCGACAAGACCTTGTTTGCCCAACTTGGCAGAAACTCAACCGTCTATCTCGCGCCCGCCTAGGGTCGGCTGAATTGTCTGTTTCGCTCAACGAATCCAACTCTTCCTTTATGCTTGCCAGACTGAAACAACTTACCGGGCCGCTCGTCGCAGCCGCCACGACGGCCACTCTTCTGCTGTTTTTGGCAGCCCTGGATGAATTTTTCCGTGCGCCCTTTTATTACACCATCCCGTGCCTGGCATTCATCTGTAACGCCGCCGCCATCTGCCAGGCCTGGCGTAAGCGCGCCGCCCGCAGGTTAAGCGGCCCGCTTCCGGGAGCGGAAATTACACCCCCTTCCCCGCAAGAAATCAGGGCTTCATTGAGCATGATTGGCGTTGTCGCCTGGGGCTTTCCCTGCGCCGCCAAAAGTAAACAAGCAACGGAGGTAAATTATGCCGCGAATCGTAAAGCTGCCTGAATTCAAACTGAGCGGACTATTTCCGGCCCGCCATTGGTACATTTGCGCTCTGGCCCTGGCTCTTGTCGGGTGTCTCGTCTGGCAGCAATTCCGCGCGGCCCAAGGGGTTATCGCCGGCGTCAACTTAACCGCCCGCTATACCGGCGGGGCGACTTTTTACGCCGCTCCTAAACACCTCTCCGTCGGCCAATCCATCAGCCGCGAAGAGGTGGTGGCGCACCTGAAAAATATCAATTTTACCGAGAGCCAAGACTCCGGCCAGCCCGGTTCGTATGCTCTGGAAGGCCCGGATAAGCTGCGCGTCGCACCCCGTCTGCCTGAATTTTCAGCCGTTGCCGCCACTTTCAATAAAGGGCGTCTCGCCGCCCTGGAGGTTGCCGGAATCGCTGCTGCCGAAGCCACCCTCGAACCGGAACCTCTGGGCGCGTTTATCGCTTCCATCAAAGACGAAGAAGCCTCGAAAATGTTTGTGCGCCGCTACCCCGTCCAGTTCGATGAATTACGCGACACACATTTACTGCGCGCCTTGCTCGCCAGCGAAGACGAAACTTTTTACCAACACAACGGCAACCGCTTTTCCCGCATTCTCGCCAATTTACTGCTGCGCCGCGCCGGGGGCGGCAGTTCCCTGACCGCGCAGGTCGTCAAAAACGTCGTCTCGCTCGACCAGTCACGGAGTTTGCGGCGCAAATGGGACGAGGTTTTTCTGGCGGCGGCCCTGGAACAGAAAATGGCCCGCGAGTTCGGGCGCGCCGGCGGCAAAGAGAAACTGCTCGAACTCTACGCCAACGACGTTTACCTCGGCGGCGGTAACGGCTGGCCCAATGTTTACGGCTTTGCCGCCGCCGCTGACGCCTATTTCGGCAAACAAAACCTGCGCGCACTGACGCTTAATGAAGCGGCGATTTTGGTGGCGATGCTGCCGCAGCCCAACGTCTATGTCCGCGCCGCGCAAAAAGGAAACTACGCCAAACTAACCTCCCAACGTGACCGCGCGCTCAACCGTGTGGGGCAGGTCTGGCCTGAGACTTACTCGCCGGAGTTGCTACAAACCACACGGAGCGAGCCGGTTTCATTGGCCGCCAAACCGCCGCAAGAAGCTGCTTTAGACACCCTCAGCCGCCAGTTCATCGAATTCGCCCGCGAACAACAACCGCTCGTGGAACTGGAGAATCTGCCGCCAGCCGCGTATTCCGGTCTGCACGTTTACACCTCGCTCGACCCCGACCTCCAACGCGCCGCTCAAGCCATCCTGAGCCGGCTGCGGCCCGCGCTCTCGCGTCGCTTTCCGCCCGCCACGCCTGACGGATGCGCCGGCCGACCCGACCGTCTGCTGGGCGCGATTGTGGCGCTAAATCCGCAAAACGGTGAAATTATCGCCTTCGCCGGCAGCGGCGCAGGGCCGGACGGCGCGCAATTCGCGTCCCTGGCCCTAAACGCCAAGGACGCGCCGGCCTCCGCCATCAAACCATTCTGGGTTGGCTTGGCCTTGACCCAAGCGCAATTGCCGGACAGACAACCCTTTACGGCCTCCTCGGTAATCAACGGTAAAGGCGCGTCGCTTGATGGTTGGTCGCCCCGGCAAGGTCTCGCCGGAGCGGGCCGGGTGCGGCGGTTGCTGGCCCAATCCGCTGACGATTTCGCCCTCGCCACACTTGATTTAGCCGGTGTTGAGCCAGGCCGCGCCCTCTGGCAAGACATCGCCGGCGGCCCGGTCACAGCCCCTCCGGGACAACTCGCGCTCGGCTTCGGCGCGGGAACCGAAATTTCCCCGCTCAGGCTGGCCTGGGCCTACTCAGCTTTCGCCAACCAAGGCGCGGCGCACAGCCCGCAACCCATCAGCCGTGTTTACCTGGACGGCGCGGAACAACGCCTACGGCCGCGCGCCGCGAAAC
This sequence comes from Acidobacteriota bacterium, assembly GCA_043769325.1. Classification (GTDB taxonomy): domain Bacteria; phylum Acidobacteriota; class Blastocatellia; order Pyrinomonadales; family Pyrinomonadaceae; genus JAYVJN01. Next base: position 11,316 of record JAYVJN010000360.1, on the reverse strand, counting down.
CGCTGCTCGACCCCCGCGCGGCTTACATCACCGCGCAGATGCTCCGTTCAGTCGTCGGTTACGGCCCCGACGGAGCTTACGGCACAGCCCGCGCCGCCTTACCCGGAGTCGGCATAAATCCGGCAGACTACGAACTGGCGGGCAAAACCGGCTCCGGCCCGCATTCCGTCTGGATGGCTTCGGTGGCCCCGCAGTTGGTGGTTACCGTCTGGCTCGGCTATCAATGCCGCTCGCCCTTGCAACGCGCCGGCGAACTTTACGCCGCCGACACCGCCGCGCCCGTCTGGGCCGAATTTCTCGCCGCCGTCCGCAAAAACCGCCCGGACTTACTCGCCGGCCGCCTCTCTCGTCCTGACGGCGTGGTCGAAGCAAACCGGGAATGCCAGAGTGAACCCGGCAGATTGACAGAATTCTATATTACGGGAACTGAGCCAGTCCCTTGTGCCGCCCGTTAAATTGTCAGCCATGAAAGGACTCTTGCTGAGGCAATACAATTATGCTACTTTCAAAAACATTCAGACCCAGGTTGAAAACCGAAAATCGCTCCCGCCCAGCCGCCTCCGGCTATCCCCCGATTCAATGGAAGCGAAAAACGGCCACACTTGAACCGAATTGGTTGGTTTGTCATGGTCAAATTTACTAGGGAAGCCCAATGTCTATTACAAAATACAAAAGCGATCACCTCTTTCTCCTGATAGGAGAAAACCCGCTGCCGAATTACGTCGCCGCCAAGTTGCTGGCAAAAGGACGGGACGGCGCGAAACCCACACTTTATTTGGTTTTTTCGGAAGGCAGCCGGGGCACGAAAGCCTACGCCAAGCAATTGAAAGAAGTTTTGGGCGAAGACGCTTTCAGCTATGAAGATGTGAAGATTGTTGACCCTTCATCGGCCCGGAGCATCCGCGAGGCTATTGCCGAAAAGTTTCCTGAGAGCGGCGGGGTTGGGTTGCATTACACGGGCGGCACCAAAGCGATGGCTGTCCACGCCTATAACGAAATTGAGGATTTGGCTGCTGAAAAAAACCTTACTGCTTATTTCTCTTACCTTGACGCGCGCAACCTACTTTTGCGCTTTGATAAGGGCGATGAATTTAAGCTGTCTAATCCAAACGACACCGAAGACGGCGCGTTATTTCAGCAAGCTGCTATTTCACTCCAGGATTTGCTCAGGCTGCACGGATTGAAGCCACGCCAACGCAGCACACCTAACCCGCATTCGCAGGTGTTTATGCCGGAGGTTGTGGAAGCCCTGTTTTGTGAGTGCGTGAATAACAGTGAATGGCGCGAATGGCTCAGGCACGGATTAAAAGAAGAAATGAAACGCCGCCGGCCCAAAGACAAGAACGGCAAGCCGATAGAAAGCCGTCTGAATGAAACCGAACAGCAAGAATATCAAGAGGCCCTGTGCGCCAAACTAATCTCGTTTACTTACGCTGTGAAACGGGGCCGGGATTGGGAAGAGGTAAGATTCTGTTTAGGCCCGAAACTCCATGCTGCGCTGGCCGCTGCAACTCTTCTGACGGCAGCCGGCGAGTTGAATTTAGCCTCGTTATCCGCGCCTGGGGCGGAATACTTTTGTGAATGGCTGGCGGGAAAATGGTTTGAAGATTTCGTTCTCTCCAAAATCTTGTTGGTGAAAGATGAGTGCGGTTTGGACGAGTGCGGCGTCAGTTTAGAGACTGTCCGCGAAACAGAAAATGACGAGGCCGACCCGTTTTTTGAGATTGATGTCGTGGCGCGGCGCGGTTATCAGTTGTTTGCGCTGTCTTGCACGCTAGATAGCCGTGTGAAAGAGTGTAAACACAAACTCTTTGAGATTGTCCTCCGCGCGCGGCAATTGGGCGGCGGCGAGGCGCGCATCGGGTTGGTCTGTCTCGCCTTTAATGCCCCAAAGTACAAAAACCTAAACGCGCTCAAGGCGCAACTGAAAGATGACCATATCGAAGTTTTCGGCAATCACAACGGCAACTTGGAATCGTTGGAAACGGATCTACGCAGTTGGTTCAACAAGCGATGAGCGATTAAGGAGACACGATGCCTGTTTTGACGGTGATTGATACGACGGGGACGCAACGCTATATCTTTGGCAGCAACCGTCTGCGCGAGAATATCGGGGCTTCGGAAATCGTGGCGCGGGCTACGTCCGTCTGGGTGTGCGAGGAATTGCAAAAGTTGGCGGGCAAAGAAGCGCAACGCTGGGCCAACAATCTCAAAGGCGCGGTGCGGTTGCCCTCCGAAGTTTTCGACCAAATTGACGAAAGCAAAACCAGCGGCGCAAATGGCGTGCAGGTTGAGCTAATCTACGCCGGCGGCGGCAACACGCTCATCTTATTCGAGGGCGAGGCCCCTGATGTTGAGTCAAGAAAAAGCCAGGCACTTGCCAATGCGGTTGAGTTCACAAAACACTATACGCGGCGGCTCACGCAAGACGCGCCGGGTCTGGAAGTCGTCGTCGCGCACAGCGATTGGTTCGATATGACGGCGGGGAAAAGCATCATTGAGGCCAATGTCCAAGCCATGCGGCGCGTCAACGACAAGAAGGCGCACCGGCCATTGTCCGCGCCGTTGGGCGGTTTGGGCGTCACGGCCCTATGCGCTTCGACAGGCAGTGTGGCGAATGTTCAGCCGCCTGTCAGCAGCGAGAAGCAACGCTTGGAGAAGTATGGCAACGGCTATGTGGCCGAAGAAATAGCCGCCAAACTGGACATCGCGCAAGAGGCAAACAAGCGGTTAAACCAAGAGATTTTCGAGCATAGCGCGCGCTGGGCGCAGTTAGGTTTAGCCATTCCTTTGAATTTCGACGACATCGGGCGCACGCACGGCGAAACCAGTCTGCTGGCCGTCGTCCACACCGACGGCAACGGCATGGGCAACCGGATTAAGGAACACGGCCAACAAGCAACCGACAACCGCGATTGGATAAACCGAATGCGCAAAATGTCGCGGCGCATTGATAAGGTCAACCGTCAAGCCTTGCAAGGCATGGTTGATTTGCTGCTTGAACATATCGAAAAGGACGGCGACGAAGGACGAATTTTGTTCAGCGGGGAGCGCAAATTCACTCTCAACCAAAACCGTGACGGTAAGTTCTGCGTGCCTCTGCGCCCGTTGGTTTTTGGCGGCGAAGACGTGGCTTTTGTCTGTGACGGGCGCATCGGGTTGTCGTTGGCGGCGGCCTATCTGGAAAACCTGGAAACGGCGGGCGATTTGCCGGACGGCGCAAAACTCTACGGGCGGGCGGGCGTCGCCATCGTCAAGGCGCATTACCCGTTTGCCCGCGCTTACAGCCTGGCCGAAGACCTGGCAAAGAGTGCCAAAGAAATCATCGGCGAGATTGACCCGCAACATAAACGGGTTCAGGCACTGGATTGGCACGTTGCCATGAGCGGCTTGTTGGGCGGCGTGGGCGACATCCGCCGGCGCGAATATGTGGCGCGGGATAAGAGCAAATTAAATACGCGCCCGCTGCTGCTGCGCCCTGCTGCCGGCGAAGGCTGGCGCAATTGGGTAAAGTTTGTTGAGCTTATGCATCTTTTTCAAGGCGAAAAATGGCGCGAGCGGCGCAATAAGCTGAAAGCGTTGCGCGAAACATTGCGGCAAGGAAAAGACGCCACCAAGAACTTCGCGCAGCTTTACCGGCTGGAGAGCGATTTGCCGGAAGTAAAGAATAGCTGGGTAGCCAGCCGTTGCGCCTGGTTCGACGCGCTGGAAGCATTGGACTGGCACTACCCTTTAGACGGCAAGGCGAAAGGAGACGCAACAGCATGACGACTCTTTACCTACGTTTGCATTTGCAGAGCGACACCACATTTGGGCGCGGTGACGGCGTAGCGGGCTGGATTGACGCCGAAGTCGAGTACGACGAATACGGCTTGCCTTTTCTGCGCGGGCGGGCGCTCAAAGGCTTGCTCGTCGAAGAGTGCGCCCACCTGCTTTTCTCTTTGCGGCGGCAAGAGATTGACACAAGCGAAAATAGCGTTTGGTGGCAAGCCGCGCAAAAACTTTGGGGGCGCGGCGGCAGCGGCTTACAGGATGACGGCGGCGTAATTGTCGGCGATGCCTGTTTGCCGGACGAGTTGCGCCAAGCGTGCCGCGTCGCTTGTGAAAAGGGCGAACTAACGCCGCAAGAGATATTAGCCTCCTTGACGGCGATGCGGCGACAGACCGCGCTGGCGGCGAACGGCGCGCCGTTGCCGGAGTCGTTGCGGAATATGCGCGTGGTCTTGCGCGAAAACGTCTTTGAAGCTCCTCTGTGGCTGGAGTTTACGCCTGACAGCGTGGCGTCCGGTTTGCTGGCGGCGTGTGTCAAGAGTCTGCGGCGCGTCGGCACGGGACGCAATCGCGGGCGCGGCAAGGTCTCAACGCGGCTTTCTGATGAAGCGTGGGATGGGACACAAGCGGAAGTATTTACGCAAACTGCTTTACTGAAATTTCAAGCCACCGTGCCGACGCAACCAACGGAGGCAAAAGTATGAAAGCCCTAACCTTTGAATTGGAACTGCTTTTGCCTCTGCTGGCAACCGCTTTCGGCGGCGACCCGAACACCGACGTTTCCGCGCTATACATTTCGGGCGGCGCACTGCGCGGCACGCTCATCCGGCTTTATTTGCAGCGCGAGAACAAACGCGAACTGGATGCCGCGAATGACACTGAACGCAAGCTATTTTTAAGCGAAACAGTGCGCTATCTGAACGCTTATCCCCTTATTCAGATTGAAACGGAAAAATTACCGAAAAAATTCCACACGCTGCCCGTGCCGCTCTCGTGGCACGCCGCGAAAGACATCAAAGAGCCGCAAGAGGAAGGCGACGAGGATGTCGCTGTGGCCGATTTGTGTCACACGACGGCAGAAGACATCTTTGGCACAAAGACACAAAGCAAAGCCCTGCGTTCGCCATTCTTCTATTTCAACCGCGACGGCAACTTAGTGGCGGTCAATCCTAAGCGACGGATGGCGATTCACACCCAACGCGACCCGCGCAAAGGCCGCGCGACGGTGGACGACGGCCAGGTTTTTCGTTACGAATCCATCGCGCGCGGCGAGCGTTTCGGCGGCGTGATTTTGTTTGCGGACGACGCCGAACCATCATTGCTTACGGCTATCAAAAACTTGTTGCAACAAGCCGGCGAATTGTCGTTGGGCGGTTCGCGCACCGGTGGTTACGGGCGCGTCGAAGTAAGCGCGATAACCGAAAAAGAGGCTTGGCGCGAACTGCTGACGGAAAAGCCGGAAGCTGTGAGACTGGACGACACTTTCACCCTCACGCTCTTGAGCAACGCGCTCGTGCGTGACGCCAACGGCCATTTACAGGCCGCTTTATTATTGCCGGAAACCTTGCGCAATAAAGTTGCCATCTGCGAACAACACAGCTTCAAAGCGGCGGAAACAATCGGCGGTTTCAACCGCAAATGGGGTTTGCCTTTGGCGCAAGCCGTCGCGCTCCGGGCTGGCAGCGTTTTTACGCTTCAAGCCAAGGCAAAGATTGAAGCCGACGAGTTGAAAACTTTGGTCAATGACGGCCTCGGCGAACGGCGCGGCGAAGGTTTCGGGCGCGTCGCTGTCAATCTAAACCAAAGCGATACGCTGACTTGGGTTGCGCCAGAAAAAGACAACCCAACCGCGCAGCCACTGAGCAACGCGGCACAAACGGCGGCTCAAGCCATGCTCAAACGCATTATGTGTGCCCGCTTGGATGAACAATTAGCCGCACTCATCAATGAACGCAAAGTTACCAACGCGCCGCCCAACAGCCAAATTGCCCGCTTGCGTGCCGTCGTGCGCCAAGCTATCCAAACTAAAGATAATGGGCCCATTGAACGATGTCTCGAAAGAGCCAAGAGTACAGCGCGACGCCATTACGAAAAAGCGCGTGTGACCAAAGAAAACCTTGGTTTGATAGATTGGGTTAGAGGATTGAGCGGATTGGAAAAAGACGAAAAACGTAAAACGTATGCTGATAATTTGCTAAAGACTTTATTTGATATTCCCCGCACCGCGCCGGTTTCATTAGGAAAAAACGCCGGGGCCGTGCAGATTACCAAAGACGATTTCCTTTTCGCGTACCGGTTGCAACTCATTGACGGCGTGTTAGCGCGGGCCGCGAAGGAGGCGCGGGATTAAGTTATGACAGACCAAGAAGCCACACAACAGCGCACTTTAGCCCCGCATTGGAGCAAAGGCGGGCGAAAAATCACCGAGCGCATCGTTTTGACGGGTGAACTTGAGTTGGTTACACCGGCCTCTTTCGGCAACGGCGATGCGGACGGCCTGACCGATATGCCTTTGGCCTTAGACCCTTTGGAAGAGTGCGCTTTGTTGACCGGGGCCAGCATCGCCGGGGCCTTGCGCTGCCATCTGCGGGAATGCGCCGCCGGCTACGAAGCACCTGTCGGCAAGAGTGAAGCCGACGTTGCGCGCCTATTGTTCGGTTCTTTAGCGGATGAAAAGGACGACCAAAGCGCGTTAATTGTTGACGACGCGCTTGGCACGGAAAACCCAATTGCCGAAGTGCGCGACGGCGTGCGGATTGACCACGAAAAGCGCACCGCCGCCGATAAAGCCAAATTCGACATCGAACTGCTGCCCGCCGGCACAAAGTTCAAGCTGCGTTTCGAGCTACTGATAAGCGAGTTTCACAGCGACACGCAACGAACTCAGTTATTACACGGTTTGGCCGTCGCCTTGCAGGGTTTTGAGTCGAGCGCGATTCACTTGGGCCGGCGCAAGCGGCGCGGCTACGGCGAATGCCGCGTAACTCAATGGCAGGCCAGCTATTACGATTTGCGCCAACGCGACGGCTTGCTGGCCTGGTTGGGTTTGGCGCAACCGTCAACAGCCACCAAAAATTGCGCCGCCGAAGCATTATTGGCCGTTTGCCCCAAAATCACACACGCCGCTTTGCAATTAGACAAAGACAAGCGCGAGCATTTCACGCTCAAGGCTGATTTTGCTTTAGACGGCGCGTTGCTCATCCGTTCGGGTTCGCTTTTGCGCGATGCCGCCGGCGATGCTTTGGCGTCACAACCTGACGCCGTGCATTTGCATTCGCGGCGCAACAGCCAGGATGTGCCGGTCTTGCCCGGCACGTCGCTGGCCGGCGTTCTGCGCCATCGCGCCTTACGCATCGCACAGACGCTGACGCCCAACGGACGCGCTAAAGAGTTGGTTGACAGCGTTTTCGGCGCGGATATGGAAGAACTAAAGAAGTGGAATAAGAACCGCCCGCCGAGCGAAAGAAAAACTCCTTGGGCCAGCCGTCTGGAAGTGAAAGAGGCGGTTGTCGAAAATACGCAGATGTTGGTGCAAACCCGCGTCAAGATTGACCGTTTCACCGGCGGGGCCTACGACACCGCGCTCTTTGACGAAGCCCCCGCGTTCAATCCGAACGGCGGGAAAAGCGTCACTCTGGAACTGAAACTACGCGCCGGACGCGAACAAGCCGCGCCCATTGAGGCCGAAATCGGCTTGCTGTTGTTGTTGCTGAAAGATTTATGGACGGCGGATTTACCCGTCGGCGGCGCGTCCAGCGTCGGGCGCGGGCGTCTGCGCGGAGACTCGGCGGAACTCGCCTATCAAGGCGCAAACGGTTGGAACGCAACACTTTCGGCTAATCCTGACCGTGATAACAAAGCCATCGCCCTGAGGGGTGACAAAAGCCACGCGGACTTGAACACGTTCGTAACCGCTTTGAAAGATTATCTGACAGAAAACGGAGGCGCGACAGATGAGCAACCGGACAATTAAGCTAGGCCAGCCACGCCGCTTTGACAATGCGCCTTGCCCGGCGCAGAACGATGATGCGTTGCGGGCCTGGCTAACCACCCAAGCGGCCCGGTTAGTTCCGGCCTCAAAGGACGACGACGCGCCTGACATTTTGCTGCTCGCGCACCACGACGACGGCGTTGTCTGGGGCCGCATGAACCCCGTGAACGGCGGCTATGAATTGAAAACATCAGACTTTAGCGGCTCGCCGTCACCCGATTTTCGTCTGACAACTTTGCAGGAATGCCGCCTGTTCAGCGCACGCGGCGAACTTTTCCTCTGGCGGCAAGACGGCGCGTTAAAAACGCGGCTGGTCTTGGACGAAGCCGGCGAAGGCGTGGAGACGTGCGACTATTACGACGAAAAGCAAGTCCTCTGGGGCGTCTCTCGTGACGAAAACCTGAGCAACGACGATTTCACCCTCGTCTTTGAAGGCCAGGGCCTACGCCACGCCGTCCCGCTCAAGACCACAGACGCCGATTTCAGCGCGTCACAGGACGAAAACAAACGCACACGCCCGTTGCGTCTCACCGTGCGCCACTACCTGGATTACGACCCGGACGGCTGCGCTTACGTCGCGTTAAGCCGTCTCGTCGCGCTTGATAAAGAAGCAATTGCAGCAGCCCAAAAAGCCGCTTGAGGTAATTCGCTATGGCAGACAAATTCCATCACCAACACGCCGAAGGATTTGCAGCGTGCGCGCCGTATAACTTCGTGCCTTTGCCGGAAGCGGTTTTTACGCCCACAGAAGAACTGCCGGCGCAAGACCGTTACCACGAAAACCGCCACACGGGTTACATCAAACTGGACCTCAAGACCGAAACGCCGCTCTACGTCCGTTGCGCCTACCCGCCCGACACGCCCGTTGACGAGAAAACCGGCAAGCCCGATTTCGCCAAACAACCAGAATGCCAACACTTCTTTCATCACGGCGACAGCGAAATCCCTGTTATCCCTGGCAGCAGCATACGAGGTATGACCAGAGCAATGGTCGAACTTTTAGCATACGCAAAAGTGTCAAGCGTTGTAGAGCGGTTGATAGTTCACCGTGCGGTAGGCGATACAACGACGCTGGGGAAAAAGTATCGAAAGCGTGTTATCGGCAGTGGCGCGGCGGTCAATGGTGGCACACTCTATCAATATCCTTTACCTAGCTTGCGGGCCGGTTGGCTGGAAGTAGAAGGCTCCCGACGTTTTATTCGCCCCGCTCTGGAAGAACACGGAGAATCATTCGTTCACGTTGAATATGCAGACTTCGAGAAGCAATTCCCTAACGCGAGACCGCATAAACAACCCGTTGAGGTTTATGTTAAGCCAGTGACGCGAACGACACCGCCACGCAGCAAGCCTAGTGTCAAGCTACATTTAGCAATTACAGACCAGGTTGAGAAGCCCTCGGATGAAGCGGCGTGCAACGCGAATCTGAGAAAGGCATATGTAGTTGTCACAGGCCATATGTCTGCCGGGAATGTAAAGTTCAAAAGCCATGAATTTCTGAAACTCAATCAACTTGCCGCCAAGTTAAAGACTCCATCTGATGATGTTTCAAGGTATCTTTGCGGCAAATTGCAACAATCTACCAAAAATCTCTTGCAGCAATATGATGGTTCAAGTAATCCGGGCTACGAATTGAAAAATGCCATCATCAATGACCTCAACAACATTATTACCAGAGAAAAACTCGTCAATGAGGCGGCTTTCAAAAATTTACCGTTGACTCTTGACGGCCAACGCCTGACTAAGCGAATCATGCGCGGCGAGGCATTGCTGCGCTGCAACCGCAGATTGCTTGAAGCTGCTTATCCGCAAGAAATAAAAGCCAAAGATGTGACAGAAAAGCATATGCACTGCGCCATTTACGCAAAGAATGTGAGTGCTGCACGCATTCTTATTCCAGAAGCAAAGTGGGAAGCTTACGAAGAAGATTTCACCCTGACTCGCAGCGAAAAGGATAAACCGCGCGAGCTTAAAAACGGCCAACCGCTCTTTTATCTCTTGGAAAAAGATACCAACGGCAATGAGAAGCTGGCTTTTTTCGGCCCTACGATGATGTTTCGGATGCCATATCCGCACAGCCTTTTTGAGTTTATCCCCGAAGAATTGAGGGACGACAATCAGCTTGATTTGGCTGAGTCAATCTTTGGTTTTGTCAATCAAAATAACGGTACCATCAAAGCCGGACGGGTGTGTTTTACCGATGCCGTTTGGCGCAAGCGAGATGATAACGAACAGCCTTTTTTCGACGGCGAATATGAGGGCCGCCGCATTCCGCGCATCCTTTCTTCGCCTAAACCGACATCTTTCCAGCTTTACTTGACACAGCCCGAAGTAACCGTAAAAAACGGCAGACAAGATGGAAACTCACTTAAAAGCTACTATGACAAAGGGCAAACCTTCATTCGCGGCGCAAAACGATACTGGCACAATCCTTCAGCCAACGGTAATGCCGAAGTATTTGTCGCCCCTTCTGACCAGGCATTTATCGAAGACTATGTAGCTAAAGATTATGACAATCAGCGTAACCCAAAGCGTAGCAAACAGCATACGATAATCCGGCCTGTTAGAAAGAATACCGCTTTTGAAAGCCGAGTTTATTTTGAAAACCTTTCCAAACTTGAACTCGGTGCGTTGTTGACGGCACTGGATTTACCTGACTCCAAACGGCATAAGTTGGGCATGGGCAAGCCGCTGGGACTTGGCACGGTTGAAATCAAAACTACGCTTGTTGTGCAAGAAAGACTTTCTTCCGGCGATAAGAAAGGACGCTATGAAAAACTGTTTGACGATGAGAAAAACTGGCATGAAGGCATTACGCCACCAGCCGAAGTTGAGCAACTTGCCGGCGCGTGCTGCACAGAGTTTCGCCAAGCCATACTAAAGCATTACCAAAATGCTGCGGAGGCCAACAGCATTGATGCGGAAGGTGGCCGCCTGGATAAAATCCCGCGTCTTGCTGCTCTCTTTACCATGTTGGAATGGAAAAATGCAATTCAGGACGAGGAGAAACTTAAATACGCCGAACCTGGCGCTGACGAAATTAAAAGACGCTATGTTTTGCCAAGTCCGCAAGACATACTCAAAAATAACCAAGCATCCGGCAATAAACCGCTCTTGAGAAAAATTGAACCGGCTGCCATAGCGAGCGTGCAAAATCCACCGGCGAACACTCCAACCGTTCAGCAACAATTAGCACGCTTTTTCGCTTCCGTAAGTGGAGAAAATGCCGGCCTGGATGTTCTGACATTTAACGGGCTAAAAGTTCGGCTCAATGCTTGGGGTCAGGCAAATAACGCTGCCGAAGTCTGTGCGGAAGTAACAAAGATTGCTTCCTTACTGAAGAAGTTGGTAAATAAGCAGAAACGAGATGAGCTACGCGAGTTGTTATTCAAGCTGCTTGAAGAGAAGAAATTCTGGCGTAAAAAAGTAGCACCTTGGCGGTCTAAAGTAGAACAGACTCTAAAGGATGTAAGCGCATGAAACTATCATTTTCCGAACTTGAGGACGCCTATTTAATGGCGGGCGAAACGGGCCACACCTGGCTTGACCGCGTGACG
>JAYVJN010000359.1:0-2727 GCA_043769325.1 Acidobacteriota bacterium | reverse complement strand
AAAGCGCGCAAGCCTTCGCCAACCGTTTTACGCAAAGAAATTCGTTCGTGGTGGAATATCCTTTGACGCAAACCAACCCGCAGTTTGTCAATAAGCTGTTTGACACAGCTAGTTTAACCGGCGCAAACTTCGCTGCTGCACGCCAAAGTGAAATTGACGCCATGAATACCCTGGGCCGCACCCGCGCCCAAGTCTTGCTCAGTGTCATTAACCTGGATGCGTTCCGACAGCGCGAATATAACCCCGCCTTTGTCCTAATGCAGTATTTCGGCTATTTGCGGCGCAACCCTGACCAAGAGGGCTATGATTTCTGGCTCAACACGCTGAACCGCCAACCGGCTAACTCGCCTGGTATGGTCTGCGCTTTTATTACGTCCACCGAATATCAGTTGCGTTTTAGCAGTGTCATAACCCGCTCTAATGCCGAATGCAACCAGTAAATCCAACCCGTATTTCCCCCGGCAAGAGGGGCCGTTGTTTAATTTTACGCGGCCACTTTTATTAACATCTCATGTTACGCAGCCGTGATGTTTGATGTCCGCTTGACAACTGTTTTGTGCCGGAGGCACGGTGGAAATTAGCCGGTGGTGGAACGTCTGCGCAACCACCGGAGGCAGCCACCGCAGCGCGTCAGCGTCCCGCGAGGGACGCGGGAATAATGGTTGTTCCCGCGCTCCTGCCGGAGCGCACAGCCTTTTCCGGCATCGTTTCCGGTGGTTGTCACCACCGGCTAATTTCCTCTGCGCTTGCAGCGCGAAAACCAAGTCAAGGCAGGCAGCCAGGTTTTAACTGCGTAAGGTGAGTTAACAGAAGTAAAATAATTCAGCAAAATTTAAGCGGTTGCCTTGACATTAAGACGTTTGGCAGTATATTGACGGCGGGTTAAGTGTAAAAACGTAGTTCTTTTGTTCCTAATATCGCAGTCTAAAATTAGGCTTTGAGTAGCATTGTCGTTTTGTTTTAGTTAACTTGCGCCTGGGCGGTAAGCCCTTTTGTGTATGTTCAGCAATGCAAGCGGCAGTAATTAGCTCTAGACTGCAAGAAAGAGAATTGTCTGCGGAACACGCGAAACACACGGAAAAAATCAGCCAAGCTCTGTGTTTACTTATTTCCGCGTTTTCTGTGACTTCCGTAGATTTAAAGTTCTTTTTCTTGAAAGACATAAGAAGGTGAGCAAAAGTATTCAGGTTTATTCAACTCTCAAAGCTATTACCGCGTAAGCGTTGAACCTTGAACTTGAAACTTTGAACTACCTTATCTCTATGTGCGGTTATTCGGCTTTTGGCGTTAAGATTTGCTGATAGTCCCCCCTTTGGAATCTAGCCCATTGCATTGAGAGGTTTTTCTGGATGTTTAGTAAGATATTTACCCTCGCTGCGCGCATGACCAATTTTGTGGAAACCCACAAACACGCGCCGCGCCGCGCCGTCAAACTGACGTTGCGTGTCTCTTTAGCCGGCCTCCGACAAACAGGTTCAGGGCCTTTGCCGTCGTTTGCCTTGCGACCGACGCTTAACGGACATACCCGCGACCTAAGCGAAAGCGGTCTGGGCTTGTTGTTGCCGGCGGTTCACCTCGGCGGGCTTTATTTTACCAATGGGGAACGCAACCTCAATGTCTCGGTAGATTTAGACCGCACCACGGTTGAGATGGAAGTTTTGCCCGCGCGTTATGAGAAACTGGAAGATGATTCAGGCTATCTCATAGGGGTTAAAATACTTTCCATGAGTGAAGTTGACCGCGCAGCGTATCAAGGCTTTCTGGAAATGGCGGGCAAAAAACACGGGTTTGCCGCTACGCTTGCTCCACAAGTTACCCCAATTCAGCATCTTTAGGCGTTAGCCGCAGAGCGTTTACTTTGGCAGTATCAGGTGTTACCGCGCCTGTTGGTTTCGTGGCCCGCATCCTTAGAGCGGGCTTTTTTATGGGCCACACTGTAATTCCCACCTTCCGGCTTCACTTCAAGACAACTTCCCACTATGCTCACCCCTGTCTATGGGCAATTTTACGCGCCGCGACATTTTAACCGCTTTGTTGGGTTTGCCGGTGGCAGCGGCAGCGTGTCGCACATCTGTTGCGCCCTTGCCGGCGGGCGAGATTGTGGGCGCGTCCGACGAGGCCGGCCATCGTGTGCGCGACGGCTTTCGCGTTCAGGTTCCGGCGGATAAATGGGAAGACGCGAAGTTAGTCATCGTTGGCGGCGGCATTGCCGGTTTGTCGGCGGCTTGGCGGCTGAAAAAAGCGGGCTTCCATGATTTTACGCTGCTGGAATTAGAAAACGTGGCCGGCGGCACTTCGCGCTACGGGCAAAATCAGGTCAGCGCGTACCCTTGGGGAGCGCATTATTTACCCGTGCCGTTTAAGGAAAACCGCGCACTCGTTACCCTGCTTGACGAAATGGGTTTCATGGAAGGGCGCGACGCGCAAGGCGAACCCATCATCGCCGAGCAATACCTTTGCCGCGACCCCGAAGAGCGCGTCTTTTTCAAGGGCCGTTGGTACGAAGGGCTTTATTTGCACGCCGGCGAGAGGCCCGAAGACAAGGCGCAGCTCGCCAAATTTAACGACGAAATTAACCGTTGGGTGATGTGGCGCGACGCGCGGGGCCGACGCGCATTTACGATTCCGGTGGCGCAATGCTCCGACGATGCGGAAGCCACGCAACTGGATAAAATATCGTTCGCGCAATGGTTGGACGAACGCGGTTTGACGAGTCCGCGTCTGCGT
>JAYVJN010000358.1:0-9630 GCA_043769325.1 Acidobacteriota bacterium | reverse complement strand
AGCTAAGCAGGTAAGAGAAAGTATTCCGGCGGTTAGAGTTACGCCTTGAGGCGTGAGTTTTAGGCAGCCCTTCACGCCTCAAGGCGTAACTCTAACCGCCGGAATACTTTCTCTTACCTGCTTAGCTTGAAAACACAACAGTCGAGCATTAAAGTAACTCTTGAGTCACAAAAAAAGTAAACTGAACGCCTGTAACTTAACATAATTTGGCTAAAGATAAGCTAGGGCTTAGTCAAAGTAGTAAAAAAAGGTAACGCCAGCGTCTCGCGGGCTATTCTGCCGTCCGTTCCGGCGGCGAACCTGCCCTTACTCAGATTTAAGTCTCTGCCCAACGTGAGTTTAGGCCAGGCCAAGGGAGGGCGGGACGCGCCTCACGGACAGCCGCCGGGACGGACGGCATTACCCTGGCCTACTTTGCATAAACCCTAAGGAGCAACCTGTAAACCCGGCATCTTTGTTGTATAAATAGCTTTATTGTGCTAACTTGCCATTTGACGAGTTTATTTCAGGAGAGAAGATGCCGAAACTAAATCAAACTATTGCTATCGAAAAAGGTGTGAAAAGCCGTGTTTATGGCGAAATCACAGATATGCACAAGGCTTCACAGAAAGCTGAGTTGTTCAATGGGTTTGTCAAAACCTACCGCAGAAAGGACGAAGATGGCGAAGATTATCCGCCCGAGCGCAAAAAAGTACAAGAAAATGCCGGGAACCTCCTCGCGCGGATAGCCGAATTGATGACGGAGTATTTTGATATTACGGCCACCAAAGACTGGGCCAACTGCCACGCGGTTGCTGATGTTGAAGTGGACGGGCAGGTTTTGCTCAAGGATGCGCCAGTCACATATTTGCTGTTTTTGGAAAAGCAAATAACTGACCTGCATACGTTTGTGGACAAATTGCCGGAATTGGATGAGGCCGATGACTGGCTGAAAGATGAAAACTCCGGCCTCTATAAAACCGCTCCCACTCCAACTCACCGCACCAAGAAAGTGCAGAAACCAATCGTCCTATACGAAGCCACGAAAGAGCACCCGGCGCAAACCCAGATGATAACAGAAGATGTGATTGTCGGTTTTTGGGACACCGTAAAACACAGTGGAGCCTTGCCCGCACCGCGCAAAAAACTGCTATTGGAACGCATTGAACAGTTTTCCAAAGCCATCAAATACGCCCGCGAAAAGGCCAACTCCGCCGAAGCGGAAAACCGCAAAATCGGTAAGCAAATTTTCGCTTTTCTGTTATCATAGCGGACGAGGACAAGCTGAATCTCAAGGATGAAGCTAAGAAAAACGGATGTGCAGGTTCGAGTCCTGCTCCCCGCATTAACCACTTGCGCGGGGATGGCGGAATGGCAGACGCGGGGCTTTCAGCCCTATCCGGTAAGAGCTTTAGATTATTCCTCAGAATCAGCATTCGTCGTGGTTGCCGAATCGAACGCCAACGCATACTTGCGTTAGATGTTGGTTCAAATCCAGCCGCCCCCGCTCTATTATGGGGGCGTAGCCCAATGGAAAGGCGAACGCACTCAGACCTAAAGCGTTGGCTTAAATGCCATCGGCAACGCGAAATCACGACACTCCAGGCGGGAAGGTTAGGCTAAACCTTCCCGCCTACCTACATCTGGGTTCGCAGTCATCTTGACTGCCTGTGTCAAGAGCTTTCACCTTACAAAATGAAATCTCGCGTTGGGTTAAAACCGCCATCTCAAGTTAAAATCATCGTTGATGAGCTACCAAACTATCACGCCCGCCGAGATGAAAGCGCGGATGAGCGAACCGGACGCGCCGTTGCTGATTGATGTGCGCGAACCTTTTGAGTACGAAATCGCCCGCGTGGAAGGCGCGGAGTTGTTGCCGATGAGCCGCTTTTACGAATGGGCCGGCACGCTGGAAAAGGAACGCGAAATCGTGGTGATGTGTCATCACGGCGTTCGTAGCGCACAGGTCTGCAACGCGCTGGCGCAGGGCGGTTTCACCAAACTCTACAACCTGGCCGGCGGCATTGACCGTTGGGCGTATGAAGTTGACGCGAATGTGCCGGTATATTAGTCAGAAGCAGTGGCAGTCGGCAGAAAAGAGGTTTTCGTGACGCAACCAAATTTGTCGAAGGGTCGGGCGCATAACGCAAAGGGCCGTCTGCTTACTGCCACTGCCGCCTGCTTTTTGGCTGCCTGGCTGGGCGCGGCGGTATTTTTCAGTTTTGCGGTTGCGCCCGTAGCGTTTGGCGTATTGCGCGGGGCCAACGTAGCGGCGGCGGATGAGTTGGCGGGGACGATTGTAGCCAGGGTTTTGGCGATAATCAACGTGAGTGGTTTTGTCATAGCGTTGTTGTCACTGGCGTTCGTGGGGCTGGCGCGACGGCGTTTTTTGTCAGTGGAAACGGCGTTAATCGCGGTGGTGGCATTGACGACGGGCGCGGGGCAGTGGATTATTGGAGCGCAGTTGAAAACCTTACGCGCCGAGGCCGGACGCCCTCTGGCAGAGCTGGCGAAAAGTGATTCATTGCGCGTGGCGTTTGACCAACTGCATGGTTATTCGGTAATAATTTTAACGATAGGCATGATAGCGGCGTTGATCGCGCTGATTTTGTCGGGGCGACGATCCAATTCGGGTTTTTAGTTTTGCGTTACTTCTGACTAAGTAACACGCCAGAAATAAGTTGACCCACAATGCGGAAGCCCGCACTTAGTCAAGGGCGTATAACATGGCACACTTGACGTAGTGCGTGTTTCCGCAAGATAGTTGATGGGTTAGGTTATTTTATTCGCGTTATTAAGAACTAAAAATTACCATCTAAAAACCAAACTTTTGGCAGGAGTTTTAGGGAAACAGGCGCAACGAGGAGTTTTGCAGTGGAAATTATTGAAGACATTGAAGGTTGGCGCGGCGATTACAAAAAGTGGCAGGCCGGCAACGATGATACCGACAACATCAAGCATTATCCCTGGGTGACGAACCGGCACGCGCCTTTTACACCTGCGCGGCGGGCTATTTCCATGACCAATCTGGCGTTGATTTCGTCGGCGGGAGCGTATATTGACGGCACGCCGGCCTTTGGCAAAGGCGTTGAGTTCCGCGAGATTCCGCGTGAAGTTGAAGCCGAAGATTTGTGTTACGAGGCGCGTGGCTATGACCCAACGGCGGTAAAGCAAGACCGCAATGCGCTGATTCCTGTCGAACGTTTGATGGAATACCGCGATAACGGCGTCATCGGTGATTTGAACGCGGTCTGGTGGAGCTTTTGCGGCCACACGCTTGATGCCGGCGCATTGGCAGACGCGCTGCCGGCTTTGGTAGAGCGGGTGAAAAGCTATGACGCGCAAGTCGCGCTGTTGGTTCCGGCCTCAAAGTTGTGCCAGCAATCATGCGCTTTGATTGCGCGGGCGTTGGAAGCGGCGGGCCTCCCCACGATGATGCTGGCGGTTGAACGTAAAATTGCTGACCTCGTGCGCCCGCCACGCACGGCTTACCACGACGGCGAGTTCGGCCAAACCGCCGGGCCTCCCAACTGGCCTGAAAAGCAACGCCGCATCCTCGACGAAGCCTTGCGCCTGATTGAACCCCTTGACCAACCAACGGTGCATAAATTGGTCGTCAAACTCCAATCAGAAGTCGAACACGAACGCGGGGAACGGTAAGAAAAGAGCGCGCGATAAAGAGACGCAAGGACGCAGAGAAAGTTAATCTCTGCGTCCCTGCGTCTCTTTGTCGCTTCGTCAACCTTACTGTTTCTTGGCGAAATAGCCCTGGCGGTAAGTGAGCTTGAGTTTTTCTTTGGCAAGTTCGGGGTTTGCCACTTCCACACGGATACGGCGAAATGAGCCGTCGCGGTTTTTGTTGGACGAAGAGTAGGCCAGTAAATACTGTTCGCGCAGTTCGTCCTGAATTTGCGTGAAGGCGCGGCGCAAGTCCGCTTCACTGCGCGGAAAATAGGCGCGTCCACCGGTCTTCTCGGACAGCGTTTTGAGCGTCCCTTCATCTACGCCAAACTGAAAATCGTCGCCGATGCCGATGCAATAAATGGCGGCTTCGGCTTTGACGGCGCGGTCAATCGCTTCTTGCCGCTTCCAACGGCTGCTCGAATCAACGCCATCAGTCAGCAAAATGATGGCGCGGCGGGTTTTGTCGGAAGTTTCGGTCAGAATTTCGTCGGCAGTGACATAAACGGCGTCCCAGATGGCCGTCGAACCGGCCCGCGAATTGCCGTTGACGGGTGGCGAACCGGGGCCGAGTATGCCGCCGATATAACCGGCCGGCGGCACAAATTCCACCTTTTCAATGGCGCGGCGGGCGCGTTGCAGATTGCCCGTCATGCCTTGTTCCAGCGTCGCCTCGCCGGTAAACGAAACAACCGCTATTTCATCTTTGGCGGGACGAATGACGGCGTTGACAAATTCCGTCGCCATCTCTTTTTCAGAGGGCAACGTGCGTTCCATCGAACCGCTCGTGTCCAGCAAAATGGCTAACGAAAGCGGTAAATCCGTCTGGCGGCTAAAAGTGAAAATCTCTTGCGGCTTGTCGTCCTCGAACACCCGTAAGTCGCCTTGTTTGAGCGCGTTAAAGAAACGGCGATTCTTGTCCTGAGCCGTAAACAGCACATTGGTCAAATCGGTTTTTACGACAATAACCTCGTCATCGTCCACCGTTTGCGCCGCGTCGGGATTAGTCGGTTTGGGCGTCGGCGTTGGGGTAGGCAACGGTGTTGGCAGCGGCGCGCCCGGCTTAACTGCCTCCGGTATTAGCAAAGGCGGCGGGTCATTTGGTTTGTCAAAATCGGGCGCGGGCGTCGGCGTGGCGGTTGCCGCCGGCAGCAGCAATGGCGTCGGGGTCGGCGCGGGGTTGCGGCGCGGGCGCGTGGCGGGCGTTTGTGTGGCTACCGGCGGCTTGACGCTTTTCTTTTTGCGCTGCACTCGCGCTTGGGCGTCGGCCAGCCAGAACAAGCCACCAATTATGGCTACCAAAACCGCCAAAATACCAGTGTGTTTAATTGATTTGTTTCGTAACACAGTTGCCGCCTTTGAATCATCAGAAAGTTAGCGCGGCGGCGTGTTCCGTCGCGCCTGTGTAAGATGCGCTATGGCTTGCTTATGTTGTCGTTGACCGCGCGATAACTTTTCTTGGCGCGGATTTTGTAATCTTTGTTATCTTTATTGAGCCGCACTTCGATGTTGCGCTCAGTGCCGTCGTAGCGGTCATTGGCGGGACGATAAGTTAAAATATACTGCGAACGCAACTCTTTGGAAATGCGCGTAAAGGCTTTTTCCAAGTCTAAAATATCGCCTGTGAAAAAGACCTCGCCGCCGGTTTCGCGGGCCAGACGCTCCAGTTTCTTGTCCACATCGTCTTTCACCGTGCCGGCCCCGACGCCCGGCACAGTGCCTAAAAATCCGGCTTTGGTGGAAACCGCGAAGATAATGGTTTCCGTGCGGTTGGCAATATCTATGGCTTCATCAAGACGGGCGCGGCTGTAAGTGTCTTCGCCGTCGGTGATGATGACGATAACGCGACGGCCCTGTGTGGTGCGCATCTTTTCGTCGCAAACTTGCCAAACGGCGTCGTACAGCGCGGTATGTGTGCCCGTCGTTTTCACCTGGTCAACGGCCTTATCAAGCAAGTCTTGTTTGTTGGTAAAGTCTTGGCGCAGAGTGATTTCGTGGTCGAAGGTAGCAAACGCGGCCTGGTCTTTGCGCAAACGCATGACCGAATAAAGAAAATTTTTCGCGGCTTCCTTCTCAAACTTCAGCTTGCCCGCCGTTGAAGGCGAAGTGTCCATTAAGACGGCGACAAAAACCGGCGGGTTGTTCTTTTCATCGCTGAAACCGAGCACGGACTGCGGCGTTTTGTCTTCCATAATGACAAAATCTGCCCGCGTTAACCCCGTTACCGGCTGCTTTTTGCCATCCAACACCGTCACCGGCACTTTAACTTCGCGGATGCGAACGATGCCGCCATCATCGTCGCGGTCTTGCGCGACAGGCGTGGGGCTGGCTTTGGGCGTCGGCTTTGGCTGCTGCGCCGTCACCACGGCTAAACTCAAAAGCGAAACAATAATTAAACTTAGAAACCTGGTAAAGATATTCATAATGACTAAATGATACGGAATTTATGCGCTTGGTTGGCGCATCGCGTCCGTTTCGATGGCGCGCGACACGCGAAAGTTGCCGCCTGTAAGAATTTTGGATTTGCGATTTGCGATTGGAAGCAAGCGGGCTACGCCAGTTTTCTGAAAATGTTCGGCGTAGCCGCGCTAAATCCAATCCAAAATCTAAAATCTAAAATCCATTACTTCTCGCCCAAAGCGACGGCGCGTTGATAAGCGGCGTAAACGGCTTTGGAAAAGACAGTGCGGAGGCCGCCTTTTTCCATCTGATAAATGGCTTCGGCGGAAGTCCCGCCCGGCGAAGTTACCATATTACGCAATTCCGCCGGATGTTTTTGTGATTCCATCGCAAACATCACCGAACCAAGCAGCGTTTGATAGACCAAATCCTGCGCGACATGGCGCGAAAAACCCATATGGACGCCGGCGTCAACCAATGCCTCCATCATTAAAAAAGCGTAAGTCGGGCCGGTTGCGCTAAGGGCCGTCGCCATGTCCACCATGTTTTCCGTCTCAACCTTTATCTCTTTGCCCAACGCGCCAAACAAAGCGCGGGCCGCTTCTTCCTGTGCCAGCGTGACTTCCGGCGTCGCTGTCCAAACAGTCATGCCTTGCCCGATTTGCGCGGGCGTGTTGGGCATCGCGCGCACCACCGCCGGATGCGCCAACTGCCTTTGCAGCGTTTCAATCCGTGCGCCGGCGATAATTGAAACCAATAACGGCCCAATCCATAAAGCTCCTTGCAATTCTGCCAGCAGCGCGTTGAGGCGTTGGGGTTTGACGGCTAAAACCACTATGGAACCGTTTTTGCCCTCAGTTTCGGCAAATTTCACCGCCGCGACGTTGCTTTCCACTAACTGAATGCCATATTTATTATGCAACAACTCACGGCGCGTGGCGCGTGGATGCGAACCAATAATTTGTGCGGGCGAAACCAACTTCTGCCGCAGCAAACCGGCAATCATCGCTTCAGCCATCGCGCCGCAGCCGATGAATGAGAGCGTCATCGAACTTAAAGAGTTATTAACAACTTGGTTATTTTTCTCGTCCAACATGGGAGCCCCTTTCCTGTTCAAACTTGGTTTGCTCTTGGCAATCCGGCAAACCATGCCAGAAAATGATAGCTTAACCTTTGTTTGTGCGCTAGTCCGGGTTTGCAAGCGCACCGTAACCAGCTAAATTCTCGCGCTAAAAGTAGCGCGAGGGGTTGGGAATAAACCTGTATGAAGCCGCTAACCCTATTATTGAGAGGCTGGTTGAGTTGCCTCCGGTTAAGAAAGTAGTGTAATAAATATCTCTGCGGCGGCGATTAAAAGCAAAATAATGGGATTTGTGGCACTTTTCGCATCATTAACCGTTGTCTCTTACAAGATAATTAGTTAGAATTCAGCCCGTCCTTGATTAGTAGCTGCTAAACACGGGCCAGGCAAACTTACCGCCACGACGAAAATAATTTATGTAAGTGACTTATTTTTTGTGCGAGGGAAGATTCTTGGTTAAAATTCGCTAATTGAGAGAACACCTTTTATTGGTTTTGTAGAGCAAAGGACTTGCGCTAATTGATGTTTGGTTGACATTTTCCGCGCTAGTTACACCTTTATTGAGAATTGCTTGTGTCAGGACGGGGCAGCACCCACGCAAGTGCTGTAAAAGATAACCAACCAGGCAATCTCATACCTAACTCTTTTCACCCCTTTGTAACTCAAACAAGCCGGGGGAAACATTCGCGCCATCCATAAAAATTCCCATTGGATTTAAGCGCGGTTTCATTTAAGTTAGCAAATGAATTTGCGCAATAGCAGTTGCGAGATAGCTTCACGCAAGGTACATTGCGACGCATACAGGAATAGAAGTTTTTAACTAACAAACGTGGAGACACGAACAAAAGTGAGGATGGAATAATATGAAAAAGACCACAAAGTCAGTAGCGAAAGCCGCAGAGCATTCGCCTGCCAAGGAAACGCCGTCTGCCGGACCGGCCGAAGCCGAAGTTATGATTGGTTGTGATAAATTTCAACCGTTGCAGCAAATACCGGAAGGTTTCTCTTTGCCCGCCGCAGTGCTGGCGTTTGAGGCGCGTTATGTTACGTTCGCCTTGCAGTCAAATGCGGGCAGCGTTACCAAAGCGGCGACGGCATTGGGGCTGTCGCACCAAAACCTGAGCCTGCAACTAACCCAAAGGCATAAACCTCTGCGGGCCATCAAAAAACCGCGCGCGCCGCGCCGCGATCTCTCTAAACTATAAATTCCTCAGGTCGCGGGGCCGGCGTCTTGCCGGCTCCGCGACCTGAGCGCAGTTTTAAGCAGACACGCAAAAATTCTCCAGTGTAAAGAAAAGGGGGTTTCTTAAATCCCGCAATTTCTCTTTTGCGCTTTTGGCGCGAACCCTTAAACTACGGCCTATGTCAATCGTTGCCAATACCTGGAGCGAGGCAGATGAAACCCTTGTTATTGAAACGCCGGAACGGGTGCAATTACACTTTGCTCTGGCTTCCATTGGCAATCGTTTTTTGGCGTGCGCGTTTGACCATTTGCTGCAAGTTTTGTTTTTGTTGCTGGTGGCCTTTATCGGCAGTTTCGTCTCTGATTGGGCGCAATTGAGCGCGGGTTTTACAGAAGCTCCAAAATGGCTGCAAGCGGCCATGATAATTGTTGTTTTCCTCACTTGGGCGGGCTATTTCATTCTTTTTGAATGGATTAGCAGCGGCCAGACGCCGGGTAAACGATGGCTCAAACTGCGCGTTATCCGCGAAGACGGTCGGCCTGTGACGTTTTGGGAAGCGGCGGTGCGCAATCTTTTGCGGCTGTTCGACATCATGCCGCTACCGTTTTACTCAGTCGGCCTCATTTCGGTTTTTATTAGCGGGAGTGACCAGCGCGTCGGCGATTTAGTGGCGGCAACGGTGGTTATCCGCGAACGTGAGGCCGAAGCCCCGTCTTTCGGCGAAGTTTTTACCGCGCCTGTAAGCGATGTGGCCCTGCGCCGCACCTTTGCCACGCAGCCCTTTGTCGCCGACCTCAAACCTTTGACGGAACACGAGATAGAAGTTGTCGAAGCCTTTCTGCGCCGCCGTTTCGATTTACCCGACAACGCCCGCGATTGGATGGCCTGGCGTGTGGCGACGCCCCTTCTCTACAAATTACGCCCGCGTTATGACGCGCAAAACTTCAAATACGAAGCCTTTCTGGAAGAATTGGTTCACCGCTACCGCGCCGAACGCCGGCTCAAAGATTAAAAGCCGTGAATCGTGAATCGTAAACCGTGACAAGAAACCGCTTCCGAAACAAATTACTTCTTGTCACGATTCGGGTGTAATTAAAAGTGAAGCGGGCCGGTATGCGGTATGCGGCTGCGCCGCTCCGATGTGCGGCGATGGCTATGCCTCGCCGTGAAAATAGCTCCAGGAGGCTATGCGGCTCTGCCGCCGTTGGGCCGTCGCGCTGTCCCGTCCGCCGAAGATTTGGCGCAGAAAACGGGGCGTAGCCCCAAATTATTGAGAGAGCGTGGTTTCCGGCGAGGCATAGCCGT
>JAYVJN010000357.1:0-11473 GCA_043769325.1 Acidobacteriota bacterium | reverse complement strand
AATCAGGAGAGAATGCTTCCGGTGAGGCATAGCCTCACCGCACGGTATGACGGCACAGCGGAACGCTCCGCGACACGCCAAGCTTGTGTAGAAACTAATAGCTGACACGCCGGATTCGCGTTCACGGCCCGCCACAAAGCCCTGTGTGAATTCGCTTCACACAGGGCTTTTAGTTTCAATTTCGGTTTGCGCTTACAGCACTCTTTTCGACAACAGACCACGCAGCTTCATGCGGGCCTTGTGCAATTGCGACTTGGACGTGCCGACGGAGCAGCCGAGAATTTTGGCGACTTCCTCGTGTTCGTGGCCCTCTACGTCGTGCAAAATAAAGACGTTGCGGTAGCCATTGGGCAGTTGCGCGACGGCTTTGTCAATGGCGATGCGGTCAACGATGGGCATACGGAAAGGGTTTTCCGTGCCGCGCACGATTTGAATGGGCGTTTCGCCTTCGTCGGTGGTCAACTCATTTTTGACGCTCTTTTTGCGAAAGTGCATCAGGGCTTGGTTGACTGTCAGGCGATGCAGCCAAGTAGTAAACGCCGACTCGCCGCGAAAGCTGCCCATTTTGCGATAGAGTTGGACAAAAGCCTCTTGCGTCAAATCTTCCGCTTCGGCGGCGTTGTTCGCCATCCGCAAACATAAGGCATAGACGCGGCGATGGTGGCGGCGATAAAGTTCTTCGTAAGCGGCCATGTCGCCGGCGGCGGCGCGCTGCGTCAAAGAGAAATCGGACGCCGGCCCTTTTTCTTCCGGCAAGAAACGCGGTTTGGCTTCGGTTTGCGCTACCGGCGCGGCGGTTTCATTTACTCCGCCAACCTTTGTCCAGAGCGGCATTACTTCGGTCATGTTCATCGTTGCTTCCATAGTCGTTTAACTCCCCCGTTACAACCGTTCTGCAAGCGCCGTGCCACAGTCTTTTGCGCCTTTTGGGGGATAATTTCGCTATCTTTCTCAACGAATTGCGACAAAGCGAGACTTGTCACTATACGAAAGCGTGTATTTCAAAACGGCCCTAATGTTCGCTTTTGGAGGCCCCACAAGTCAGTACCGGAAGCGGTAGCGACCGGGTTCAACAACGCGGCCACAAATACCAATCCAACCCGTCGCTACCGCTTCCGGTACTGACCTGCGCCCTACGACGTTTAAGTTGCGCCTGTTTGTAGGATAGTTTACTCGCCGCCCGTTGCGTTTTGCCCCGCGCCTTGCGAAAATGGCTTACTATGGCGCAACGCATTCAAGTAATTGACTCACACACCGGCGGCGAACCAACGCGGCTGGTCATCAACGGGTTTCCCGATTTGGGCAATGGGCCGCTCGCGGAAAGGCGGGAAACTTTCAAGAACGATTTCGACCATTACCGTTCGGCTATCGTCAATGAACCGCGCGGTTCCGATGTGATGGTTGGCGCGTTGTTGTGCGAACCGGTTGACCCGACCTGCGCGGCGGGCGTTATCTTCTTTAACAATGTCGGCTACTTGGGGATGTGCGGACACGGCACCATCGGCCTCGTCGTCACTCTGGCCTACCTGGAGAAAATCGGCCCTGGCGACCATCGCATCGAAACACCCGTCGGTGTAATTACGGCGCATCTGCACGAACACGGCGCGGTAACGATTAGCAACGTGCCGAGTTACCGTCTGGCGAAAGATGTGCGGGTGGAACTGGCAAGCGGCCCCGTCACCGGTGATGTGGCTTACGGCGGCAACTGGTTCTTTCTCGTCAAGGAACACGGCTTGCGGCTGGACTTGGCTAACATTGAAGAGCTTACCGCGTTCACTTGGGCTATTCGTGAGGCCCTGCCGCAACAAGGCGTCACGGGCGCAGACGGCGCGGAGATTGACCACATCGAACTATTCGCGCCTTCGCCCAACGGCCTGGACAGCCAGAACTTCGTCCTCTGCCCCGGCAAGGCTTATGACCGTAGCCCTTGCGGAACGGGGACGAGCGCGAAACTGGCCTGTCTCCACGCCGACGGCCTTCTGCATCCGGGCCAGACCTGGCGACAAGAAAGCATCATCGGCAGCGTCTTTGCCGGAACCATAGAGCTTGCCGACGGCGACAAGGTCATCCCGCACATCACCGGCACGGCCCACGTCTGCGCCGAAGCAACGCTGATTTTGGACGAAACCGATTTATTTTGTTGGGGTATTGGCGTTTAGAGTTACGCCTTGAGGCGTGATAATCGGCGAATAAATTCACGCCTCAAGGCGTAACTCTAAACTATGAATTACGACGTTACCATTTTAGGCGCGGGCATTGTGGGCGCGGCTTGCGCGAACGAATGCGCGCGGGCGGGCCTCAGCGTGGCGGTGGTCGAACCGCGTGTAGTGGGCGGCGGGGCGACGGCGGCGGGCATGGGCCACATCGTCGTGATGGATGATTCTGCGGCGCAGTTTGCCCTCACGCGCTACTCGCAGCAATTGTGGAACGCGCTCGCGCCGCAACTGCCGGATGATTGCGAATTCCGGCCCACCGGCACGCTCTGGGTTGCAGCGGACGAGGAAGAAATGGCGGAAGTGCAGCGCAAGGCTGAGTTTTACGAAACGCGCGGCGTACCGGTGGAAATACTTGACGAACAACAGCTTGCCGCAGCCGAACCAAACCTGCGGCGCGGTCTGGCGGGCGCGTTGCTCGTCGCGCAAGACAGTGTGGTTTATCCGCCCTGCGCGGCAAAGTTTTTACTGAACCAATCCGGCGCAACAATTTTCGCGGGCCGTGCGGCAGTGGAAATCACGCCCGACGGCGTAAACTTAGACGATGGAACAACACTTTCGTCCGGCGCAATAGTCAACGCAACAGGCCATTGGTCGCCGGAATTGACGCCCGGCATCGCCGTCAAAAAGCGCAAGGGACATTTAATTATCACTGACCGCTATCCCGATTTTGTGCGGCATCAACTGATTGAACTCGGCTACTTGAAAAACGCCCACGCCAGCGACGCCGATTCCGTCGCCTTCAACGCGCAACCACGCGCCACCGGACAAATTCTGCTCGGTTCGTCGCGTCAATTCGGCGCGGAAACATCCGCAAGCGAACCCCAAATGGTCAACGCCATGCTCCAACGCGCCGCCGAATATATGCCAAACATCGGACGACTTTCGGCCCTCCGCGTCTGGACGGGCTTTCGCGCCGCCACGCCCGACCATTTGCCCTTGATTGGCCGCCTTGAAAACTCAGCACTCAGCACTCAGCACTCAGCGCTTTATTTGGCGACAGGACACGAAGGCTTGGGAATAACGACATCTTTGGGAACGGCGCAAATCATCGCCGATTTACTGACGGGCCGCGAAACCGCGATTGACGCCACGCCGTATAGCCCTAAACGGAATGTAGCTTAAATATTGTTTGGTCGGTAATGACCGATTTGTTGCAAGCCCTGACGTTCTGCCACGCGCTCCGGGTGGTTAAAATCGAAGATTCGCGCTGTAACCTCACCTATTTCTGTGAGCGGAACGATAAGCCCGTCTTGCAAAGTGAAGTGTTCACGCCAAATATCGGTTCGGGGGTTGAAAAAGCGTGTTAGCTGCCCGCTACTACGGCTAATTGAACCTAAGTCACTGCCTTTGGCGCGGTTGCAAGGTTGGCAAGCATATGCCAAATTCCCGGCAACGGTTTCGCCGTCATGCTTAACACTGATGATGTGTTCAACTTCGCCGCCGAAATAGGTGTCAGCAATGGCAATAAGACAATACTCGCAAGCATCTTGAGCGCGGGCGATTATGAGTTTGCGGAGTTCTTGGCTGACATAGCGATTCATGGCTGTATGTATTGGTGAGCGCGAACCTTCGCCATTCGCATGAGGTGTTCCAGGTGCATATAGTAGTCCAATTCGGATTTTTCTTCGGTGTTCAGACCAGCGGCTTTTTCTTGGTCAATCAACGCGGAGACACGCTGCTTGGCTTCTTCGGAGGGGCGAAACGCAAGCACCTTGCCCGGATTGGCCGCAGCGATGAAATCGGCTACTTCTTCGTAGGCTTTTAAGGCGTTCATAGTGGCTAACTCCCTTGCGCCTACTGTAACATTGTCCGTTTTAGGCAAGCAATATCATGTCCGATGAAATCACCATTTCCGTAAACGGCGAGCCGCTTAATGTGCCGACAGGTTGCACGGTGGCGTCTGCCTTATTGCGTGCGGATGTAACAGCGTTTCGGCGTTCGGTCACGGGCCAACCGCGCGGGCCTTTGTGTGGCATGGGCGTCTGCTACGAATGCCGCGTCACGATTGGCGACGAACCGCACGCCAAAAGCTGCCAACTGACCGCCATTCCCTACTCCCCTACTCCCCACTCCCCACTCGAAACGGACATTTTGATAATCGGCGGCGGCCCCGCGGGGATTGCGGCGGCGGTGGCGGCATCGCGGCGCGGGCAGAGCGTGGCGGTGGTGGATGACAACGCCGAACCGGGCGGACAAATCTGGCGCGGCGAATTTGCTGCGCCATTGCACGACAACGCGGCGGAGTGGTTCAGGAAGTTACAGCAAAAGAATGTCCTTTTTGTGCGCGGGGCGCGGGTCTTTGCGCAACCGGAACGCGGCGTTTTGCTGGCGGAGAAGGCGAACGGTATCCGCGAGTTGCGTTACAAAAAACTCATCTTCGCCACTGGCGCACGCGAACGCTACTTGCCCTTTCCCGGCTGGACTTTGCCCAATGTAATGGGCGCGGGCGGGTTGCAAGCGATGGTCAAAGGCGGTTTGCCGATAAGCGGCAAGCGCGTGGTTGTGGCCGGCACAGGGCCTTTGTTGCTGGCGGTGGCGGCTTATTTGAAAAAGCAGGGCGCGGAAGTAGTCTGCCTGGCTGAACAAGCCTCGCGCAGCCGCGTTCTCAGGTTCGGCGCAAGCCTTTGGCGACAGCCTGGCAAGGTCTTGCAAGCCTTACAGTTGCAACGAGAATTGGCGGGCGTGGAGACGCTTTACGGCGCGTGGCCCGTGCGGGCCGACGGCGACGAAAGGCTGGAAACCGTGACGCTCCAACACGGACACGAATTTCGGCAAATCTCGTGCGATTACCTGGCTTGCGGCTGGCATCTCGTCCCGCAGTTGGAGTTGCCGTTATTGACGGGTTGCAAAATTGAGCGCGGCGTGGTCGTCACTGACGAATGGCAAATGACCTCGCAGAACAACATTTTTTGCGCGGGCGAGGCGACGGGCATCGGCGGCGTGGAATTATCGCTGGTCGAAGGCCAAATTGCGGGTTACGCCGCCGTTGACCGCCACGACGCGGCGCGTAAATTATTTGCCGCACGCGACAAGCTGCAAGCATTTGCGCGTCGCTTGAACGAAACCTTTGCCCTGCGCCGTGAATTGCGCGAATTGGCTGCGCCTGATACTTTTGTCTGCCGTTGCGAGGACGTAAGTTATTCGCGTCTGGCGGCTTGCGCTTCGTGGCGCGAAGCCAAATTGCACACACGCTGCGGCATGGGGCCGTGCCAGGGCCGCGTCTGCGGCGCGGCCACGGAATTTCTTTTCGGCTGGAACGCGGAGTCCGTGCGCCCGCCCGCTTTTCCTGTAAAATTGGCGAGTCTGGCGGCAAACGATGATTAAATTTTACCGCTTGCGCGAATTGGCGTTCAGGCCCTGGACGATTGGCGTCGTGTCCTTGCTGGCCGGCTTGGTTTACGGGGCCTACGGAGCCGCTAACTCAAGCGGCGCGGCGCGTTTGCATCATCTTTCGTACATGACGCCGATTGCCGTGCCCTTTGTCGCTTTTACGATTGAACGGCTGGAAAATCTGTTGACGTTGAAGATGTGGCCGTTATTGCTTGATGCGCTGGTCGTGGCCCTGGCGTTGTCGCGGGTTTTCTATCCCGTGCCGTTTATTTCCGGCCACGTCCTGTTTTTGACTTACGCGCTGCTAACCGTGCGCCGCCGCGTTTCGCGGGTCTTCGCCGCGCTGGTTTTGTTACAAACCCTTGTGCTAAAAGTATTCTTCTGGCGCGACTTACGCACGCCGTTCGGCGGTATTATTCTCGGCGTGTTGGGCGCGGCTATCTATCATAAAATTTTGAAAGGCTATCAACAATCATGCAATGGCAAGGCGTAATGCCCGCGATAACTACCTGTTTTAATGAAGATTTAACGATTGACCACGAGTTTACGGCGCGGCACGTCCGTTGGCTCATCGAAGCGGGCTGCACCGGCATCGTCACGCCCGGCAGTCTGGGCGAAGGCGCGACGCTCACGCGCGAGGAGAAAATCGCACTTTGGAAAACCTGCGTCGGAGCGGTTGACGCGCCCGTCGTGGCGGCGATTTCGGCCTTGAGTACGGCGGAGGCGGTGGATTTGGCGCACGCGGCGCAAGACGCTGGCTGTCAGGGTTTGATGGTCTTGCCGCCCTACGTCTATCAGAGCGACTGGCGCGAGATGAAGGCCCATGTCGCCGCCATCATGCGGGCCACGCCTTTGTCGTGTATGCTTTACAACAACCCCATCGCCTACGGCACGGACTTTCGCCCGGCCCACATCTACGAACTCGCCCAAGAACACGCCAACCTCGAAGCCGTCAAAGAGTCGAGCGGCGACGTGCGACGCTTCGCCGCCATCCGTGAAATACTAGGCGACAAACTGACGCTCTTTGTCGGTATGGACGACGCCCTGGTCGAAGGCGTGGGCGTAGGCGCAAAGGGCTGGATTGCCGGCCTGGTCAACGCCCTGCCCCGCGAATCCGTCGCGCTCTTTGATTACGCCCGCGCCGGCGAACACCAGAAAGCCTTCGCGCTCTATCGCTGGTTTCTGCCCCTGCTGCGCCTGGACACCGTGCCGAAATTCGTGCAACTAATCAAGTTAGTCCAACAAGAAGTCGGCATGGGCCACGAACGCACCCGCCCGCCGCGTCTGGAAATCACCGGCGCAGAGCGCGAAACCACATTGGCCCTGATTCGTGAGGCGTTGGCGAACCAGCCGGTGATTTAACTATACTTCGCACGGGTACAATTGGCGTATTGAGAGACGCCACAAGTCAGTACCGGAAGCGGTAGCGCCCGGGTCGCAACTGAGGTGAATGGTGGTGTTAAGACAACTCCATCGCTACCGCTTCGGGTACTGACCTGTTTCTCCGATTGTGCCCGTGTTGAGTATATAACCCTTGAGACTGGAGCGCGGACAGCCTTGTCCGCATGAGCGCAAAGCGCGAAAAATAGTTTCGTTAGATGACGTTTGACCATTGAGACGGCCCGTTGTGTGAGTCAGTTACTCGCCTTTGGCTCGTTGCGGACAAGGCTGTCCGCGCTCCAGTCGTAACGCGCCTTTTATTTTGCAGACAATTTTGCACGACGCCGCAAGCCCTGAAAAATCGGGGCTTTTGTGTTATTTTTCTTTTGTATGGCTGAACTGACAGGACTTTCTATAATTGGTTACGGGCGCGGTGAAAAAAGCAGCGCGGTTTTGCAGGGCGTGAACCCGGCGACGGGCGAGAGGCTTGCGCCTTTGTTTCACGGCGCGACGTTGGCAGAAGTTGACCAGGCGGCGCGGCTGGCAGACAAGGCTTTCGCGGAGTATAGCCAACTTTCGGGCCGTGTGCGCGGGGCGTTTTTGCGGTGCGTGGCGGATAAAGTTGAGGCATTGGGGTTGCCTCTGGTCGAGCGCGTGGCGCAGGAGACGGCTTTACCGGCGGGGCGGATTCAGGGCGAGTTGGGACGCGCTTGCGCGGGGCTGCGGATGTTTGCCGGCGTTGCCGAAGAAGGCTCTTGGGTGGATGCGCGGATTGACCACGCCGAACCCGAACGCCAACCCGCGCCTAAGCCCGATGTGCGTTCGTGGCTGCGCCCACTGGGGCCGGTGGCGGTCTTTGGCGCGAGCAATTTCCCGCTGGCCTATTCGGTGGCGGGCGGCGATACGGCGTCGGCGTTGGCGGCGGGCTGTCCGGTAGTGGTCGTCGCGCATTACGCGCACCCCGGTACGGCAGAGATGGTCGGCCAGGCGGTGCGCGACGCCGCAGAGGAATGCGGTATGCCGGAAGGCGTTTTCTCGCTGCTCTACGGCGCGGGCCACGAGGTCGGGCAAGCGTTAGTCAAACATCCTTTGATAACCGCCGTCGGCTTCACGGGTTCGCGGCGCGGAGGTTTGGCGTTGCTGCAACTGGCAAACAACCGGCCTGTGCCGATTCCCGTCTATGCGGAAATGAGCAGCGTCAATCCGGTCTTTATTCTGCCAGGCGCATTGCGGACGCGCGGCGCGGAAATCGCGGCAGGGCTGGCGGCTTCGGTCACGCTGGGCGTCGGGCAGTTCTGCACCAATCCGGGCCTGGTGATTCTGCCCGAAGGCGCGGCAACCGAACAATTTGCGGCGCAACTACGCGAAAAACTGGCGGCGGTTGCGCCCGCTACGATGCTCACGACGGGCATCAGCGCAGCTTACACGGACGGACTCACGGGACGCCAACGCGCCGACGGCGTGGAAACCCTGCTGCCCCCGCGCACAGACGCGCCGGCGCAGGTCGCGCCCGCGCTCATGCGTACCAACGCGGTGGAGTTTGCCGCCAACCCCGCGCTGTCCGACGAAGTTTTCGGCCCCGCCACCCTTCTCGTCACCCACGAACGGCGCGAGGAAGTTTTACAACTGGCCCGCAATCTGGAAGGCCAGTTGACGGCCACAATTCACGGCACAGACGAAGATTTGCGCGAATGGGCCGCGCTCGTCCGCATTCTCGAAACCCGCGCCGGACGCCTGGTTTTCAATGGTTTCCCGACGGGCGTGGAAGTCTGCCACGCGATGGTTCACGGCGGGCCTTTTCCGGCGACATCCGACGGACGGACAACCTCCGTCGGCCCCCGCGCCATCCGACGCTGGGCGCGCGCAGTCTGTTATCAAGATTTCCCGGCAGAGGCTTTGCCCGATGAACTGCGCGACGAAAACCCGCTCGAAATTTGGCGCGTAGTGGACGGCGAAATAACAGCGCGCGGCGGCGCGTAAGGAAGGGCGTTATTCTCTGGCGAAATCCGGAAATTTAATTTATACTAAAGTTTCGCCGCTATCTCAAAACAAGAAAAGGATTAGAAATGACAAAAAAATTCGTAGCGATTTTATTGGCGGCCTCCGTGATGGGCGGAACCGCTCTGGCGCAAAGCAAACACAAAATGGGCGGCAAGAGCAAAATGGCCGCCAAGACTTCGATGAAAAACGAAGTCTTGAAAAAGGGCGCGCCGCTTGGCACGTCGGAAATGGTCAATTTGGCTGATGTCATGAAAGACCCCGCGGCCTATGCGGGCAAGAAAGTGATTATCGCAGGCGTTATCGAACGTAGCTGCAAAACTATGGGCTGCTGGATGGAAATCGCCATCGCTAAGGGTGGTGAAACAGTCCGCACCGAAACCAAGCACAAGTTCTTCATCCCGCTTGACGCCGCCGGCATGAAAATCAAAGCAGAAGGTGCTTTTGAAGTCAAAACCCTCAGCAAAGAAGAGGCCGAACACCTGGCCAGCGAAGGCGCGAAGCTCAAATTAAACGCCGACGGCACGGCCACCGAAATCTCTTTCGTGGCAACGGGCGTAGAACTAAGCAAGTAATTGATGCGTCTCCCACACGCCGAAAACGCTGTTGTTGACATCCGCAAACTACGCGATTATTGCCTGAACCCTGAACACGATGAAGGCAAGCATAAATCGCGTTTGTTTGCGGCAGCGTTGAGCATGACGGCAGACGACGCCGAAGCCTTACAAGCCGCTTTGCTGGCTGCGGCTAATTCGCCAGAGGCGCAAACAGGCCGACAAGACGCTTTCGGACAGCGTTACACGATAGACTTCAAACTGGAACGGCGCGGCAAAGAAGCCGTGATTCGGAGCGGTTGGATTCTCGAAAACGATTCCACAACCCCACGCCTGACCACTTGTTACCCTTTATAAAAGTTTTGCCATGACCGGAGAAATCAAATTATTAGACGTAGTAGCCCTCACGGTTGATTTGCCCGAAGATAATTTGTGGCAAGGCCAGGTTGGGACAGTGGTTGAAATTCTGGCCGACGGCAAAGCCTACGAAGTTGAGTTTTGTGACCGCAACGGACGTACTTACGAAATGCTTGGCTTGCGCCCGGAACAAATCATGGTCTTGCGTTACGAACCTTTGAGGGCAAGCGCAGAACCGGAGATGGCTTTAGCCTAGGCTCTACACAGCATTCAGCCGCAGATTGACGCGGATTAACGCGGATAACAACAAATCCGCGCGCATCTGCCTGAATCTGCGGCTAAATTTCTGGGTCTTATGAAACCGTTTAAGATTCGTGACATTGAGATAAATCCGCCGCTCATTCTCTCGCCGATGGCGGGCGTGACGGACATTTCGTTTCGCCGTTTGTTGAAGCGGTGCGGCGGCGTGGGCCTGACGGTTTCGGAGTTTATCTCCGTCGAGGGTTTGACGCGGAATAACCCTAAATCCAAGCGGCAGATGCGTTTCTTCGCTGAAGAACGGCCTTACGCGGTGCAAATTTTCGGCGGGCAATACGAACGCATGGCGATGGGCGCGGAGATGGCGCAAGAAGTCGGCGCGGACATTCTGGACATCAACTGCGGTTGCCCGGCCCCGAAGGTGGTCAAAAACGGCGGCGGTTCGGGTTTGCTACGCGATTTACCGCGCCTGGAAACCATTCTCAAAGAGGTCAAAAAGGCCATCACTATCCCGCTCACACTGAAACTCCGCGCCGGTTTCAACGATTCGACCATCAATTGCGTAGAAGTGGCGAAGATGGCCGAGCAATGCGGCGTGGAACACATTGCGCTGCACGGGCGCACCAAAGAGCAAGGCTACAAAGGTTTGGCTGATTGGGACTTAGTGCGGCAAATCAAGGAAGCGGTGCGCGTTCCCGTTTCGGGTAGCGGCGATGTCGTGAACATCGAAGGCGCGTTTCAGAAGTGGCGCGAAACGGGTTGCGACGCCATCCTCATCGGGCGCGGCGCGATGCAAAACCCCTGGTTGTTTCGTCAAATCAACGACGTGCTCGCAGGCCGCGAACCTTACCAAATCACGCTGGAAGACCGCCAAAACGCGCTTTTGGATTACTTCACTATGCTGCGCGAAGATATGCCCGAAATCCCCGCGCTCGGCAAAATGAAGCAACTCGCCGGACAATTCACCAAAGGCATGATTGGCGGCGCGCATTTTCGCCAGGCGTTATACCACTCACATTCGGTGCAGGAAATCCTTGACCACATCGCCGATTATTTCACCACTGTCCACGAAGGCCGTCGCTACGGCAACGGCGAAACCGAAATCATGCCCGCGCCCGAGCTTGATTCGTGCGATGCGGCGCGCGCACCCGAAGAAGAATCTTGTGAGGCAGTCTTGGCGGCCTAAAATGTTGCCGTTGAGCCGCGCAGACTGACGGGCGCATATACACCAATTATAGACTCTGATTTTTTTTACCGCCCTTAGCAACTTTCCCTTTCGCGTCCCGATAACTGTTATAGTGCGAATTGGCCCTTGTTTATTTAACCGTTCAGAAAACTAAGGAGATAACGCGATGGGATTAGAAATCGGTGGTAACTTTA
>JAYVJN010000356.1:0-6123 GCA_043769325.1 Acidobacteriota bacterium | reverse complement strand
GCTTTATTCTGCGCGGTATGGGCTGAGGTAGATTTTGCCTTCGCAGTCAACTAAGCCGATAATCAGGTTGTCCAGCCAGGTAATGCGGCCTAAAACATTTTTGCTGAAACTCTGGTCTGCGGCAAAGAAGACCATCGCATCAAGTTCAATGTCCGCCGTTAGCAGCATGACGCGGAAGCCGTGAGCGTAGAAACTGCCCGTTGCCGTGCCAAAGCGTTGGCGCATCCCGCTTTCGATGTCCAAGCCCAAGGCTTCGCCGAAACGCCGCTCGAAAATCGAATAAGCCGCGCCCGTATCAATCTTGGCGTTTATTTTCACGCTGACATCGGAATATCTGATTTCAACCGCTAAACCGATGCCTTCCTGGTTCTGGTCAAACGCCACTAACCGCTCAAACTCAAGTTGATACGCCATGCTTACAAACCCGCCGAAAGGGTCGTTTCTTCGGCAAAGACCTTAACGATAAAGATATTTTGCGCGTCCCGATGTTTTATTTGTTCCCGGATTTCTTTCAACGTGGCGGCGTGGGCCAGCAAAACATCCCCGTCCAAAGCCACATATTGCCCTGCGTATTCGTCACGATGCGCCTTTAACCAATCCATTTGACGGTTTTTGGCGTCGCTCTCGCCCGGCTTGGCTTCAGCTTGGCGAATAGCGCGCTTGGCCGGTTTTTCATCATCAAGCAAAGTAATAATCGCCCGGCTCTTTTTGCTGATGGTCAACGGCTCAAGAAACGTAACGCTGCCGTTTACATCAATTTCCGCTTCAATTGTGGTCAACATAAAATCTCCTTCGCTACGGCAACCAAACACTACCTCCAAGTGGCTCATAATTTTAGCACAAGGGCCGGACGCAGGGTAGGGCGCGTTTTGCCAAAGGAAGCAGAGCGCAGAAGGGGAGAGAACCCTGGCATCTGGCAGAGCTTGTAGCTCATTACTGCGCGACTCTGTTACAATCCGGCGTAGGAGAGAAACTCTATGTCGGCATTGCCTAAACCGCGTTACACTTTGGAAGAATACTTTGCTTTGGAGTTAGAATCGGAACTCAAGTACGAGTATTGGGACGGCGAGGTCTTTGTCATGAGCGGGGCCAGCCCGGAACATGAAACAATTGTCCTTAACACTTCAACTGGCTTGGATATTGCGCTGGAAGGACGCCCGTGCCGCGTGTTCCCGTCCAATTTGCGGGTCAAAGTGCCGGCTGCGCCGCCGTATCGCTATCCCGATTTGACCGCGCTCTGTGGCGAACCGATTTATGAAACCATCGGCGGCGTCCGCGCCTTGACCAACCCGATGCTCATTGCCGAGGTGTTGTCGCCTTCGACTGAATCCTTTGACCGGGGCGATAAGTTCAACTATTACCAATCAATTCCGGGTTTCTGCGAATACCTGTTGCTCGCGCAGAACGGCCCGCGCGTCGGCCATTACACGAAACAAGCAGACGGGCGTTGGCTTTACGAAGTTGTGCAGGGCCTGGAAACGCAGTTGGAAATCGTCTCACTCGGTTGCGCGTTGCCACTGAGCCGCATCTACCGCAACGTCAATTTCGAGACGGCGGAAAAGGGCAAATACCCGCGCATGGCTGAGTAAGCCAAAGTAAAAACAGCCACGAATTACACAAATTAACACAAATGATGTCGCTCATTCGTGAAGATTCGCGTAATTCGTGGCGATTCTTTTGTTTACCGCAAGACGATGTTGACCAGGCGCTGCGGGACGACGATTACTTTAACCACCGTCTGGCCTTTGAGGAACGATTTTACTTTGTCGTCGTTCATGGCGGCGGCTTCCATTTCCTCTTTCGAGATGTCTGCCGCCAGGGTCAGTTTGGCGCGGAGTTTGCCGTTGATTTGCACGGGGATTTCCAGCTCGTCCTTCTTCGCCAATTCCGCGTTGGCGACGGGCCAACGCGCCGTTTTGAGGATGCCGCCGTCGTGTCCCAGAGCGGCCCACAGTTCTTCCGCCGCGTGTGGGGCGAACGGCGCGAGCATCAGCGTCAGCGATGATACGGCTTCACTCACGGCGTAGAGATTCGCGGGCGTAGCGTCGTGGGGCGAGGCAATGAAATCGCCCAGCGTATTGGACAATTCCATCAGCGCGGCGATGCCGGTGTTCATCTGAAAACGCTCCAGGTCGTGGGTTACACGTTGGATAGTCTGATGCGTTTTGCGGCGCAGAGCGACGGCGTTGGCGTCAAATTCAGACGGCGCAACTTCCGGCGCTTGTTGCAGGTGTTCGCGCACGCGATAAACCAGCGCATAGACGCGGCGCAGAAAACGCCCGCCGCCTTCGATGCCCGATTCTTTCCAGTACAAATCGTTTTCGACGGGCGCGGCGAACAGTATGAACAAACGCACCGCGTCCGCGCCGTAGGCCGTGACCATCGCGTCGGGGTCAACGCCGTTGTTCTTCGATTTCGACATCTTTTCGACGGCCCCGATGTTTACGGGTTGCCCATCGTCGCTGGCCGTCGCGCTCGTGATTTTGCCTTTCGCGTCGCGTTCAATGTCCACCAAATCGGGGTTGAACCAGGTTTTGTTTTCACCGTCCGTGCGGTAAAACGTCTCGGCCACGACCATGCCTTGCGTCATCAGGCGTTTGACGGGTTCGTTAAATGTCACTAAACCGACGTCACGCATGAACTTAGTCCAGAAGCGCGTATAAAGCAGGTGCATGACCGCGTGTTCCACGCCGCCGATGTATTGGTCAACGGGCGTCCAATACGCGGCGATTTCGGGCGTGACGGGCGCGTCGGTATTGTGGGGGTCGCAATAGCGGAAGTAGTACCAAGACGAATCAACAAAAGTGTCCATCGTGTCGGTTTCGCGCCGCGCCGCGCCGCCGCATTCGGGGCATTCCACGTTGACGAATTCTGCTACTTTTGCCAGAGGCGATTCGCCCTTGCCGGTTATCGGCGCGTTGTCGGGCAGACGCACGGGCAGGTTTTCGTATTTCTCCGGCAACATCCCGCACGTTTCGCAATGAATCATGGGAATCGGTGCGCCCCAAAAACGCTGGCGCGAGATGCCCCAATCGCGCAAACGATAGGTCACCGCCGCCTCGCCAAAACCTTTATCCTCAGCGTAATGCGCCATCTCGCGCTTGGCTTCGGCGGTGGTTCTGCCGTTCCACTCGTTGGAGTTTATCATCACACCGTAATCGGTAAAGGCAGAGTGCTGAGTGCTGAGTGCTGAGTTTCGGCGGCGGCGTTTGACTCATCAGGCGTGATAACCTGGCGAATCTCCAGGCCATATTTGGTGGCAAACTCAAAATCACGTTCGTCGTGGGCCGGGACGGACATGACCGCGCCGGTGCCGTATTCCATCAAGACATAGTTGCCAATCCAGACGGGTATCTCCTCGCCGCTAAACGGGTTAACGGCAAACAGTCCGGTGTTGACGCCCTCTTTTTCTTCTTCCGCGCCAGGTTCTTTGGGGATGAGTTTAGCGGCTTTCACTTTGGCGACAAACGGGATGACCGCCGCGCTGTTGGGCAAGCCGTTGATGTTCTCTTGAATCAGTGGGTGCTCCGCCGCCACGACGACGGCGTTGACGCCGTAAATCGTGTCAATGCGCGTGGTAAAGACGCGGATTTTGTCGTCGCCCAAACCGGCCACCTCGAAATCCACAAACGCGCCTTCGCTGCGGCCAATCCAGTGGCGTTGCATGGTCAGAACCTTTTCCGGCCAGCCGGCTTCGATTTCCGCCATGTCGTTGAGCAACTGCTCGGCGTAGTCGGTGATACGCACAAACCACTGCTCCAAGTCCTTTTTGGTCACGGGTTTGCCGCAACGCCAGCACAAACCGCCCGATGCTTGCTCATTCGACAGCGTAGTCGCGCACGTCTCGCACCAGTTGACCTGCGTGTTTTTGCGGTAGAGCAAACCGCGCTCGTACATTTTCAGGAAAAACCACTGGTCAAACTTGTAGTATTCGGGCGTGTGGGCCGCGATTTCGCGCCGCCAGTCGTAACTGATGCCCAGCTTTTTCAGTTGCCCGCGCATATAGGCGATGTTTTCCTCAGTCCAGTCGCGCGGATTGACGCCGCTTTTGACCGCCGCCTGTTCCGCCGGTTGACCGAAGCTGTCCCAGCCAATCGGGTGCAGCACGTTAAAGCCCTGCAAACGCTTGAACCACGAAAGCGCGTCGCCGATGGAATAGTTGCGGACATGGCCCATATGCAGACGCCCCGACGGGTACGGCAGCATCTCCAGGCAATAAAACTTAGGCTGGCCCGGCGCGGCCTCAACCTCAAAGACGCCGGTATCGGCCCAATGCTTTTGCCATTTTTCTTCGATAACTTCGGGAAAATACTTTTCATCCATGATGTAAAAATCCTCAAACCAAACTAAAACCGCAATTTAACCACAGATGCACACGGATTGGCACAGATTAAGAGACAAAATCTGCGTTGAATTGGTGTAAATCTATGGCTAAGAAATAAAAAGGAAGGCCGCCGCACGCAGTTCGCTGACGCGCTCATTACGCGCCGCGCCGCGAGCGGCTAAGTAAGGACGAGTTTGATTGTTTGTAAGCGCGTCATCATCTTTGTAAAACTCACTTGGAACGGCATCTTAACCCAACTGCGTGGCTTTGTCTAACAAAAGTTTTAGAACAGGCCGCGCCGTTTCAGCCAACGGCTCAATATCCACTCCGCCGAGAGCATCAACGTCAGTATCAGCAAACCCGGCCCTAATAGTTTGACATTGGCTTGAATGCCCCAAGCCAATCCCGCCACCGCCACAAGTGGGCGCAACAGCGTAAACGGCCCGAAAATCACCGTGCTGGTAATGCTCCGCCAATCAACCGAAGGATACAGGCGCACCGCGAACGCCAAACTTAACAGCAAAGCGTAAGGCGCATAAACCCAAAGCATTCGCCAGGCCGCTTCGTGCATCGCCGGCCAGAGCGCGGGATAAAGCCGGTAGAGAACGAAAAACGGCAAGCCCGCCAGCGCGACGGCAATTTGCCCGTACAATGCGCCACGCAACAAGGCGCGGCGGTAGTAAGCGGTTTTGTTGATGAGTGCGTTGCGTCCGGCGGCGGCGCGATAACCCGCGCAGGCCGCGTCCACCGTCGCCAAAAGCCAGAGCAAGAGGGCCGCTTTCATTTCTGCACTCCCAGAGAAAAGGCGCGGCGGCCCAGTTCGCGGGCGAAACTCCATTGGAATTGCGGGCGCAAACCAACTAGCGCGTGAAAGGCGCGGGGAATCGGCAAACCCCACAAACGCACGCCGTACAAAGCGGAAACAAAGCCCGGCGCGCCTTCGCGGGCGGCGGCGAGCAAGCGGCGGCCACTGTGCGCCCTGACCGCCGATAAAACGCCGTCGTGCCGCGCCAACGCGGTACGCATCCGCGCAATGTGGAAAAGCCATGCGCCAAAGGGCGACAAAGGCGAAGCGTGAAAATCGAAGTGAACAAAGGCTTGCGTCGCCGGGCCTTCGTGTTGCGCGAACAACCGCGTCAGGTTTTCCCGGCGAAAGTGGTGCAGAATGCCCGTCGAAAGATAAATGTGCGCGGGCTGCGCCAGGCGGAAAGCGTTGGCGTGAACAAAACTGCAAGACAGGTTTTCCGCTTGCGCCAAGCGGTTCGCTTCGTTGACCAGGGCCGCGTTGAAATCCGCGCCGATGAGTTCCACCTCTGGCCCTAGCGCGTCGCGGGCCGCCAGCCAGCGCATGACGTAACCAGTGCCGCAGCCAATGTCCACCACCCGCACAGTCCCGCGCAAACCGTCCTCGCGCAAGCAACGAATTATCGGGCGCAACAACTCGGCCACGCGCTGCCCGTGCTGAAATTCTTCGGAAATACGCTGCATCTCGCAGTGCGCCGCGACGAGCAATTCATCCGCTGCCCGTTCATCCAAAAAGCCGCCCTCGCGCTCCGGCATTGCCTCCACGATGCGGGCCGCACGTTCATTGCCGACAGCGCGAAATTCTTGCGCCACCTTGACTTTCGCCACCGGCAGACGCGCCAGTGTCGCGCCGTCAAACGCCACAATGCAATCAGAAACCTCCGGGCCGGACACGGGAAAAGGCGAAAAACGCATGATGCGTCAGTATATCACGATGTTTATTCACATTGGGAAAGCAAAAAATCTTCGACCAAGTCCACCGCCATCATGCCGCC
>JAYVJN010000355.1:0-5679 GCA_043769325.1 Acidobacteriota bacterium | reverse complement strand
ATGTGCACGTCGGGGTAGATTACGGTGTCGCGCCCGATTTCGGCTTCGGGGCTGACGTAGGTGTGCATCGGGTCAATAAAGGTGACGCCGCTTTCGAGCATCAGGCGGCGAATGGTGCGAAGGCGCAGAAGTTGTTCAAATTCAGCGAGTTCCACGCGGGTATTGATGCCGGAAATCTCGCGCGCGTCGGTGTGCAACGAGAGGCGTATCTCCTCGCCGTCGCCGCGCAAAATGCCGGGCACATCGGTCAGATAATACTCGCCTTGCGCGTTGGCCGGTTGCACGCGGGCCAACGCCGGAAACAGGACGCGGGTTTCAAAACAGTAGATGCCGGAATTGATTTCACGGACTTGGCGTTCGGCGGGGGCGGCGTCTTTGTGTTCGATGATGCGCTGAAAATTGCCCTCGTCGTCGCGCAAGACGCGCCCGTAACCTGTTGGGTCGTCAAGCTTTACCGTTAAAACTGTGCCGGCGGCTTTGTAACCGCGTTGGGTGCGGTGTTGATGCACGAGTTTGCCCAGCGTTTCGGCGCGAATCAAAGGCACGTCGCCGG
Organism: Acidobacteriota bacterium; assembly: GCA_043769325.1. Taxonomy (GTDB): domain Bacteria; phylum Acidobacteriota; class Blastocatellia; order Pyrinomonadales; family Pyrinomonadaceae; genus JAYVJN01. The sequence continues at coordinate 5,126 of JAYVJN010000355.1, read as the reverse complement.
AAAGAATGAGCACGGTGGAATTAGCTTCAACCAGGGCGTCGCGGGCCGACATGATGGCGTCGCCCGTGCCGCGTTGTTGTTCTTGCGTCACAAAACTCGCGCCGTCTTCGCCTAATTCGTTGAGTACGGCGGCTTTAACTTGGTCAGCTTGATGTCCGACGATGACGTAAATACGGCGCGGGTCAAGTGCCAGCGCAGCGCGGCAAACGTGCGCGATAAGCGGGCGTCCGCTCAATTCATGCAACACTTTAGCCGTGCCGGAACGCATCCGTGTGCCTAAGCCCGCCGCCATAATCAACACGTCGAGGGGCGTGTGTGATTCTTGCAAACTCATTTTGGTTAATTTTCTCCGTTGCTCACAGTCTAGGGGGAACCGCCAAGAATAATCATAGCAAATTATTGGCAGAATTGCATTTTCTATTTAGACGGAGTCTTTTTCGACAATTTGGTCTGACTCCAAAGTCTCTACGCCGGCGCGTCCCTCGCGGGCCACGCGCACCAATGCCGAGGCAACCACGCGGGCCTGAATAGGGCGGTATTTCCGTAATGGGCCGAGTAATACAAGACTAAAGGGTAGCGCAGCATATTCCGCGATTCTTTCGCCCAAACGAAACTCGCCGCGTGCGCCTAAGAGCAATGAAGGCCGTAAGATGTGCACACCGGCGAAGGGTAATTCTTGCAACGCTTCTTCCAGTTCGCCCTTGACGCGCGGGTAAAAAACATGGGATTGCGCGTTTGCGCCCAGCGCTGAAACTAACAAAAAATGTGTGTCTTCCCACTGCGCCGCCAGCCGTGCCACATTGAGCGGATATTCGTAATCCACGCGCCGGAAAGCGGCTTCCGAACCCGCCGTTTTGATGGTTGTGCCGAGACAGCAAAAAACGTCTGTGTGCGGCCGCAAAAGATGCGCGTAAGTTTCGGGTTGCCCTAAATCAACAATATGCTGTGTCAGTTTCGGATGCTCCAAGTCCACCGACTTGCGCCCCAAAGTCACAACGCGGGCGTAATTATCAGCCGCCAGTAATAAATTCAGGCAATGCCCGCCGATAAGCCCCGTTGCGCCCAATAATAATGCCGTTGCTGTTGCCATAACAGATGGTTCAAGGTTGCCGGAAAACCCGCGCCAGCCACATTATCGGGCTATCGGCGCGGTAACGCAATTTAAGCGGCAACCTGAACGCGCCCAAGCCGCATCATGGACAACGAAGCCATGGCTTTGAGAAGCCAAACAAATTAAACTCTGAGGGAGAAAGACTATATGTTACAACGATTTGCCATGTTATGTTGCCTGGCGGCGTGCTGTGCCGGTGGAGCCTGGGCGCAAAATACCGCAGCCCGTTTTGAGTATAAACTATTGGCAACGAGCCGCACCACAACGATGGAAAAGGAGATGAACGAGGCCGCCGCCAATGGTTACTATTTCCGCGAAGTGCGCAGTGGCGAGACAGCCTTTGGCGGCGACGAAGCGGTGGTCGTGATGGAACGGCCCGTCAGCGCAAAGCCAAACCGTTATTCTTACCAATTGTTGGCGACGAGCAAAACTTCGACCATGCAGAAAGAGCTGCAAACTGCCGGCGACAAAGGCTTTGCGTATCGCGGCACATCTGTTTTCAAGAAGTTTATTGGCCGGGAAGTGGTCGTTATCCTGGAGCGCGACAGCGAAGCTACCCCAATCTCTTGGGACTTCAAGTTGCTGGCGACAAACCGCACCGGCACGATGCAAAAAGAGTTGGCTGAGGCTGGTAACGACGGTTACGAATTTGTCGGCTTCGCGGTGGGTGAGACAGCTTTTGGCGGCACCGAATTGGTCAGTATCTTGCGCCGCCCCAAAAAATAGCACCCCTCATAAGAATGCGGAAGCCCGCACTACGTCAAGGGCGCAGCGACACACTTAACGTAGTGCGTGTTTCCGCATTCGGATTAGGCCCGAAAATATAGCTTTATCTGCCCGTGTCTGGCGCGCGTTGGATGGCGCGCAGCAGAGCGACGTTGTCGCGCACGCGCAAGGCAAGTTGTTCAATGCTCTCAAGTTGGGCGCGCAAATCAGACGGTATTTCGGAGCGTAATAAAATCTGCACTTGCCCGATAATGCCGGCTAGAGGATTGTTGACGCCGTGCCGGACAGTGGCGGCGAGGTCGGCAATTTCGTCCAATTTGGCTTTTTGCGCGCTTATCACAGCCCGTAGCTGTGCCTCAAGCGGCTGTGGAGATTCTTGGTCTGCAAGGTGATTACTCATATTTCCCCGTTCGTGAGGGGCCACTAAAATGTGTCCCCAGACTATTTTGTGACGAATCGCGCACAGTTGGCAAGAAAAATCTTCACTTTGCCTAAAACAAGGGGTTGACAAAGTGAGCGCGGCGACGTAAATTTTTCTGGCCTACATTGCCGGATGGTGTAATGGCAACACGCCTGACTCTGAATCAGGATAGTCTAGGTTCGAGTCCTAGTCCGGCAGTCTTGGAAGATTTGCATAAGCAAACTATTCCGCGAAACGCCGCCTGTCTGGGCGGCGTTTCGCTTTTACGGATGGCAGGCGAAACACGGCTGATAGTTGGCTTGCCCGGCTTTTTCTGCGGTGGCGAAATTGACCTGGAAGCGAACCTCAATGCCGTCCAATAAGTCGCACGCGGGAAGGTGAAAGACAAGGTTTTCCCTATCGCCGACAACAGCCTCCAGCGTGACTACCAGGCCCGGGCGACAGGTGACGCAACGATGAAAGCCTTTGGCTTCGGCGTCAGACGCGGAGTTGAATTTAATTATTTGCGTGCGTTTGAGGCCGGCGGCCCATTCGCAATCTGAAAGATGGTAGATGCGCGTTTCCTGATTGCCGATAACCGGCTGCGGTGCGCTGGGCATATTTTTCGCTGTTGGTTTGCACGTCTGGCAACGGTGAAAGCCGGCTATTTCGGCTGTCTGCAGAGAGTTAAACTTTACTTCGTCCTCTTGGCTAATGATAACAGCATCTTCGCAATCAAGCCGGTGATAGACGCCCGTGTCACGATTAGCGACCACCGGCGGCGACGGTTGGACGAGTTTCTTGGGCGTTGCCGGCGGCCCGGAGGCAAATAACGGGTGAACCGGAGACGGCGCGTATTGCGGGGCCGGCGGGATGGTGTGGCCGCACGAAGCGCAGGGCTGATAACCGGCGCGTTGGGCGTTGCCGGCGGTGTCAAACAACGCCAACTCTGTCACCGCTATCATAGCGATGTCGGGGCAATCCGGTTGATGAAAATATGGAAAACGCGCGACGACGGCAGTTGCCGGCCGGTTGGACGGCGGCGGTTGCGGGCGCGACGAAATCGCCCAGTCGGGCGCGCGCCGCGCTCCGGGCGGCAACGGACGGGCCGGCACCGGCGCGGTAGCCGTATTTTGCCGATACCAGGGAATATTTGCCGGTTGCGCCGGCGGCAAAGCCGCGACGGGCGCAGCCGTCTGTTGAAAAACCGGCTGGCCTGGCGCGACGCCGCTGCCCGCACCCGCCAAAGCGGGCGCGTTGTTGGATAGTTCCAATGCGCACAGAAAGCCGTAAACCAGAAAACCGAGCGCGCCCAACATAAACGTCAGGAAAAACGCCGCCAGCGTATCCACGCCGAACATGGCCCAAAAGCCGGTTATCAAACGAATCCAAATACTGGAAAAGAGAAAGATAATCCAAAACGCGCCAATTTTTGAGAAGACGGCTTTCGCGCCCTGCCCGGCGTAGAACAGCGTATTGTTCCAAACTTCCTGCGGGTCGAGTTGCTGCGCGCTCGCACCAAAAAGGGTTTGCACGCTGCCCGAATTGATGGCTTGGGCGTGATGGCTGGCCGGCGCAAGCGGGGCCGGCGGATAGGTCATTGCCGCCGGCGGCATATTTTCCGCTCCCGCGTACCAGGGGCGTGGCGCAGGCCGCGCCGGAACGGGTTGGCGCGGGGCTTCGCGGGTGCGCGTGACGATTTCGGTGCCTTCCGGCGCGTGCATCCAGGCCGGCAAATTGGTCTCTTCTTTGACCGCGACCAACTCATCCAGAGGCGGCACTGCGGGCGCGTCGCGGTGACAGGCGGTGGCGAGTAAATCCGCCAGCCGGCGGTGTTCGTCACCGAGTTCGCGCAGCAGACCGAAGAGTTGCGAGGCAGCGGGTTGCTGAAAATCGGTTTTGGTGAAAAGTAGGTTTTCGTCGTGGTGTTCGCGCCACAGCGAAGGGCGTTCAGCCAGCGCGATGAGCGACAAATAAATCGAAAGGGCGGCGAAATTGTCGAGCCCTTCGTGAAACCAGGCTTCGGCGCGTCCGGGATGCTGAAAGTGTTGGTGGCCGACCTCGCAGGCGCGCCAGCCTTTGAGCGCGGGGACGTACATACCGTCCAAATCCACCAAGCGAAAGCCGCCGTTTTGCAGCAAAATATTGCCGTGTTGCAAATCGCCGTGCGCCACGCCCGCCTCACGCAGTTCTGCCATCAGCCGCACCCATTCGTCAGCTAAATGTAGTAAAACTTCGGGTTTGTCCAAGACCTGGCCGACGTAAGTGTCCAGCGTCGGGGCCGCCAGCCATTCCATCACCAAAATCGGGTAACGCCGCCCGTTGATGAGCAAGCCTTCCGGTTCGTAGGCGAAACGCGGCAGGGCGTCGAGAAAATTTTCCCTGAAATGAGCGTCGAAAGCGGCGTAACGCTGTTGCCGGTCAGCCAGAAAGGAGCGAAAACAACGCACCGCCCAAGAGCCGCCGTCGGGCCGGTTGAGCTTATAGACGTAAGCGAACTGCCCCGATGTCACCAAAGGCATCCCCAATTTATCCACCGCCGGCAGCGTGTCGCGCAAATACGGGTTGGTAAAACTCACCGACGGATATTGCAACGCTTCGGTAAAATGCCGCGCAGAAGGCCAATTGCTGGGTATTAAAGCTGCCATATTGGTTAAATGGATAGTGGAGAATTGAGAATTGAGAATGGAGAATAAATTGGTTGATGCCTTGATTTCTCTTAATTACTCATGTTACGCAGCCGTGATGTTTGCTGTCCGCTTGACAACTGTTTTGTGCCGGAGGCACGGCGGAAATTAGCCGGTGGTGGAGCGTCCGCGTAACCACCGGAGGCAGCCACCGCAGCGCGTCAGCGGTGCGCGAGGGACGCGGGAACAACCGCTGTTCCCG
>JAYVJN010000354.1:0-4043 GCA_043769325.1 Acidobacteriota bacterium | reverse complement strand
AAACACACGGAAAAAAGCAGCCAAGTTCTGTGTTTGCTTATTTCCGCGTTTTCTGCGCCTTCCGTAGATCTAAAATTCTTTTTCTTGAAAGATATAGTTGCTGGGTTAGGTTATTTTATTCACGTTACTAACTTTCGACGCTGCGCTTCGGCGTAAACTTTGCAGGTCAGCCGCGCTGCTTTTGTCCAACTAAACTCTGCCGCCCGCTGTTGTCCGGCTACACTAAGGGCGCGGCGTTCGTTTTCATCTTGCAGCAAACGCGACAAGAGGCCCGTTAATTCCGTCACATTTTCCGGCTCAAATAGCTGCGCGGCGCGGCCTAAAACCTCCGCGTGGCTACCGATATTGCTGGCGACGACGGGCGCGCCGCACGCCATCGCTTCTAATGGCGGCAAACCAAACCCTTCATACAGTGATGGATAGGCGAATATCCGGCACGATGAATAAAGGGCGCGGAGCTCGTTTTCCGTCACATAACCCGTGAAATGCACGCCAGCCGACGCGCTCAGGTTGGCGAGAAATTCATCTACCAACCAGCCCTTTTGTCCGGCGATAACCAATTGTGGGCGCAAATCTGTTTGGCGCAACAGTTCGGCGTAAGCGCGGGCTAAAGTTTGCAGATTCTTACGCGGTTCAACCGTACCGACGAACAGAATAAAATCATCCGCTACGCCCAAACGCCGCCTCGTTTCCACCGTTTCTTCGTGTGGCAAGGGCGTAAATTCGGGCCGCGCCGCTTCGTGTATGGCAACCACTTTGTCCGGCGCAATGTTCAGGTATTGCAACACTTCGCGGCGAATATATTCCGTTGGCGTGATAATCATCTGCGCCGCACGGGTCATCAGGGGCCAACGCCAACGCGCCCGCCAGACCATGCGTTTTTCGTGTGTGTGGGGAAAGCGAAAGAGCGATAAGTCATGTATCGTCAGCACAGACGCGCCACGCCAGCCGAGCGGAACTTCGTAATTTGTGCCGTGAAAAAGGTCGAAAGAATGACGCCGCAAATAACGCGGCAAGCCAATGGCGAACCAAAAACGCTCCCAACGCCGCACACGGGCTTGTGTGGCGCGTAAATTTGCCGGCCACGCGGCTTCGTCTGGCTTAGGATAGTGAAAACGGTGCGGCGAGAGCAGTTGAAACTCGTCCGTTGGCGCGAGTTCCGCCAACCCCTGCGCCAACGCGAAAGTGTAATGCCCCACGCCCGTTTTCGGCGCGCAAAGCGGTATGCCGTCTATGCCAATAAGCATCTTGAAATCACAAAGGGGGTTGGGGGATGGGGGTTAGGGGATGGGGGTTAGGGGATGGGGGTTAGGGGTTAGGGGTTAGGGGAGAAACGCGCTGCGTCATCTGCCAGATTCTTTTCCCCAATCCCCAACCCCCAATCCCCAATCCCCAATCCCCAATTCCCAACCCCCAATTTCAGCCCAGCAACCAACGGTCTAACTGATTCTGCACTTTCTCGCGCCAAGGAACGCTCTTCTCGGCTGGGGGTTGCATGATTGCCGCCGGCGCATAGTCGTCGCGGGATGGTCTCTGCCAACCCGCCAGCAAAGCGATTTCGCGGGTCATTTTGTCGTGGGTGAGCGCGGAGTTTGTCTGCCATGCGCCCGACAAATTAGCGGCGCGTTCGGTTAAATCGTAGGCCCACACTTTGCCGCGCCAGTCCTGGGCGTGAGTCGCCATTTGCAGCAAAGTATCAGCGTAAGCCTCTGGCGCGTGTTTCGCCTCTAACACCTCGCGGCCCCGCGTTCCCATTGCCGCAAAGCGTGTTGGTTCAACGAGAAATGCTCGTAAGTGGTTGCGGATGTCGCTGATTTCGCGTTCGGGGCGCACAAATTGAACTGCATCCGCAGGCAAAGTCGCGTACCAACCTGTGCGCGTGACCAGCGACGGGAGCGCGTGCGCCCAGATGCGAAGCTGACTGCCGGAAGCCTCGCCCATCGTCGGATAACGCAGGTTGAACGCAAGATGCGCGCGCCGCAAAGCCGCGTCTAACTTGGCCTCCGGCGCAAAGCCGTGCAGTTTGGTCAGGCCACGCAGCCCGTGTTCGTTGATGTCGCTTTCAACCTCTGCGCGGTCAGCCACTGCGCCGTAAATGTCGAGCCGGAACTGCTCTTTTTCCACTATCCCGCCGAGGGCCGCGAAAATCTGCGCCAAGCAGCGGTTGCGCCCTAAATAACCAAAGACTATAAGACGATATGGCGGGCCGGCGGCGCGTTCTTTTGGCGCGGGCGGCGCGGCAAAGGGCAGCGGCGCGTAAGCGACGGGTTGCGGCGCGTTTTTTTTTAGTAAAGCGAAAGCCTCGCGGGTATGCGTCAACACGCCTAACGCGCCGGCGCAAGCCGCTGCCGTGAGCGGATAGCGTTCGGCCATTTCATTGATATTCTTGGCGTTATCGTCGTAACAGAGCTTGGCGTCGGGCAAACTCTGCGGCCCATAATGCTTTGCCATTAACGCGAGATAGCCCGCGCGGTCGCGCCATTGGTCGCGGTAGAGGCCGTCGAAAAAGTGATGCAGCCGCAAATCGTGCAGAACGACGACGCCCGGCGCGCGTTGGCTCAGTTGCCAGATGCCGCCATGAAAAAGCGGGTTGTTGCCGATGTGATAAAACGAAACGTCGGCGCGGTTAAACTCCGTCCAGTTGATTTCCGCGCCGCGAAACCGGCGCACTTTAGCAAGCTTTTCCAGCCCTTTGTCATACTCCGCCTGGTCCGTCCACAGCGTCACTTGGGCGCGCTCCGCCAACGCGCCAAGCGTGCGTTGCGTGTAATGCGCGATGTCCGTCGCGGCGGGCGGCAAAGGTGAAAACCAGTTGATTTTCAGAGATTTATTTCGCCTTCCGTTAGTTTCACCGGCTCAAGTAAAGCAAACTGTTCGCCTTCGACCAGGGGCCCGGTGCGCGTGAAAATTTCCTGTAACCTGGGGTCGTTAAGCAGGGCCGTCCATTGTTCGTGAAACTCGCCTAACGAAGCAAATTCCCACAACTCTTCATATTCGCCCACCGCGCCGACTAAAGTTCGCCAGATGCCCTTGAAACAAAGGCCGTGAGCCCGCACAACGGGCATAATTTCTGCCGCGAAAATCGCCTCAAACGGTTTTATCTGATGCGCGCGCAGCCGGTAAGTTACTCTTAATAAAATCATACAAAGAAGCTAGCAGACAGCAGTTATCGCCTACTGCCGCGTAGCCGCGTAGTTCACCTCTCAATCTGTTAAGACGCGGACGACATGGGGCCAGGTGATGTCTAAACTCTCATAAAGCTCACGGCCCGCCGCGCCCCACTGTTTGGCTTGGGTGCGGTTGGCCCAGAGCGCGTCCATCGCGGCGGCCAGTTTTTTGGGGGTGGGCGCGGCGACGAGTCCGTCTTCGCCGGGCCGCACGAATTCCAGCGGGCCGCCGGAATCGGTGCAGGTAATCAAAGGCTTGCGCGAGAGCATCGCTTCCAGCGTGACATAGCCGTAATCTTCGTCCACCGGCGGGTAAATTACCCCCAAAGCGCGGGCATATTGGGCGATTTTCTCCGCTTCGCTGATGGGGCCGAGCCACTCAACACGGCTGGTAAGTTTCAACTTGCGCGTTAAATCGGTCAACTCTTTGGCGAAATCGGGGTGGTCTGGCGCGCCGGCGAAACGCACTTTAACAGGTTCGCGGGTGTGCGCCAGGGCTTCTAAAACTAATTTTTGACGTTTTGGCGCACAAAGGCGGCTGGGGAAAAACAGATAATCTTCGGCTTCGGCGCAGTAAAACTTGTCGGCGTTGGGCGGCGGGTGGTAGAGCGGTTCAGCGTCGAGGTTACAATAGGTTTTCAGGCGTTGCGCGACATTGCCGGAATTGGCGTAGAGCCGTTTGGCTTCGGGCAACAGGTTGCTGTCGGCCTGGCGAATGGCGTCGCGCACGGCGAGCCCGTCGGGTTGGTAAATAAGGTCGCTAAGTTGATGATCCCAAAGCTCGTAAGCCGTGCGGTGCTGGTGCAAAATCCAGACCACTTTATTGGGGTGCGGCACGAGATAGGCGGGGAATTTCAACCCAATCACGCGGTCAAT
>JAYVJN010000353.1:0-5848 GCA_043769325.1 Acidobacteriota bacterium | reverse complement strand
CGCAGCCACGCCTCACGGTTGGGCAACGCGCCCAGGTTGGCAACCGTCAGCGGATAACGCCGACTAAATTCGCCAAGCGTTGGAGAGTTAAGTATTTTTTCCTGTACCGCCGCCATAACCCCTTGCTCTATTTCATCTCGTCTTTAACGATGACTCCACCTTTCATTACGAAGCGCACGCGCTCAAGTTCCGTCACGTCGCGCAAAGGGTCGCCCGCGACGGCAATGATGTCGGCGTATTTGCCCGGTTCAAGCGCGCCGAGGTCGTTGGGGCGTTCCAGAAGTTCAGCCGCGACAATAGTTGCGGATTGAATGGCCTGCATCGGCGTCATACCGTAGCGCACCATGTAGGCGAATTCTTTGGCCTGGTTTTCCGTCCAGGCATAGCCGCCGGCGTCCGTGCCGTAAGCGATCTTGACGCCTTTGCGGAGGGCCGTCGGGAAGGATTTGTTTGCCACTAAATCGCGCATGGTTATCCAGATGGGCGCACCGGCGGCGGCGCGGCCCTCGGCCACATAGACGCCGACGTAAATCGTCGGACACCAATAAACGCCCTGCTTGACCATCCTGTCGGCGAGTTCTTCGTCAATGCCGTAGCCGTGTTCGATAGAGTCCACACCGGCGCGCAAAGCGGCGTCAATGCCGTCCCAACCCATCGCGTGCGCGGCCACGCGGCGGCCCAAGCGGTGCGCTTCCGTGACCATCGCTTTCATCTCTTCGTCGGTGAAATTGACCCACGAACGCAGCTTGCCGTCCTTCATGTAATAGCGGCGGTCGGCGTAAAACTTAATCCAATCCGCGCCGTATTTGACCTGTTCGCGCACCGCTTTGCGGATATTATCCGCGCCGTCAACGATTTGCACGCCCACGGGGATGTCCGTCAACTCCCACGAATACCCGGAAGGCCCGTACATTCCGGTTGCCGAAAACGCCCGCGTGGAAACAAACATACGCGGCCCCGGTATGACGCCGCGATTGATGGCGGTTTTTACATCCACATCGGCATACATCGCACCCTCGGTTTCCAAATCACGAATCGCCGTAAAGCCGTTCAGCAGCGCGATGCGGGCCGCGACGGTGGCGCGAATCGTGCGATACGGAATAGATTCCTTGAAAATCTGCACGTCGTACTCTTCCGCCGTAATGTCGCCCTGCAACAGAACGTGCGTGTGGCAATCGGCCAACCCCGGCAAGACCGTAGCCTTCGATAAATCAACCACTTTCGCCCCCGCCGGCGGAGTTTGCAGCGGCCCCACCGACTTAATGCGCTCGCCCTCGACGAGTATGCCCTGATTCTCCAACACGCGCCCCGCCCGCACGTCAACCAAACGCCCGACGCGAATGTAAGTCTGCGGCGGCGCGGTTTGCGCGGACACGAAGGCCAGCGCACAGAACACAAACAACACAGCGAAAAATGTTTTGGTCATAATACTTCCTTAGCGCTCCCGAGTTTACGCGCCAGCCATTCGCGCACGACGGCGGTGCGGTCGCGTTTTTCGCCGTCAACGGCGTAGTTGAGGCGGCGCATCTCGTCGGTAGTCAATGCCCGCGCCAGTTTTTGTAGAACTTCGGCCAGTTGTGGTACGCGCTCAAGTGTATCACGTCGGGCCAGCAAAACGGCTTCGTAGGGCGGGAAATAGCGGCGGTCATCCTGCAATTGCGTCAAATCAAGCGCGGCGATGAGTCCGTCCGTCGAATTGCCGGCGATGATGTCCACTTCGCCGGCGGCGAGGGCGCGGTAGGTCAAAGACAAGTCCATTTCACGCGGCGGCGCGGCGAAACGCAGGGCGTAAGTTTTGGCGAAACCAGGGTAGCCGTCGGCGCGGGACATGAAATCCTGCCCGAAACCGGCTCGCCAATTGGCGGCGTGCGGCGTAACGTCGGAGATGGTCTTCAAGTTCAAACGCCTGGCATCCGCGCCGCGCACGAGGATGGCGAAATCGTTGCTGAAACCCAAAGGCGGGCCGACTTCGAGGTTGAATTGCGCGGCGTATTCGCGTCTTACCTGTTCGTAAACCGCTTGGGGGTCGGTGATGGGCGGGTGTTTGAGAATTGCAGTAAACGCCGTGCCGGTGTATTCGGGGTAAACGTCCACTTCGCCGGCGCGTAAACCTTCGTGGCAAAGATTGCCGCCGAGTTCAAACTTGCGTTCGACGGCAACTCCCCGCGCTTCCAGCATTTGCGCCACGATTTCGCCCAACAAAACCGATTCCGTGAAATCCTTCGCGCCGACGGTCACACGCGAGGCGACGGGCACAGGCCGCGTCCACCACACGGCAGACAGCAGCACAACGGCGGCTACCGCGACGCCACACAGCACGCGGCGCGTGCTGTGTGCGCTCCGGCGCGGGGACGCGAAATCAAACCGTTTTTCGATTTGCCCCAACGCGAAATCCGCCGCCAACGCCAGCAACGCCGCCGGCAACGCGCCGGCCAGCAGCAGATTGTTATCGTACTGCCGCAGTCCGCGAAAAATGTAGGTTCCCAGACCGCCCGCGCCCACCGCCGCGGCAATCGTCGTCACACCCACCGAGAGCACTAACGCCACCCGCACGCCAGCCAAAATTACCCGCATCGCCAACGGCATTTCCACCAGTTTTAGCCTTTGCCAAGCGGTCAAGCCCATCGCCTCAGCCGCCTCGCGCACGCCGGCGTCCACGCCCAGCAAGCCGGTGACGGTAGTGCGTAAAACCGGCAGCAGCGCGTATAAGGTCAACGCCACCAACGCCGGACGCGCCCCGATGCCGCCCACAATAGGCAGCGGAATCAGCAACCCGAACAACGCCAGGCTCGGCACGGTCTGCATCACGTTAGCGAAACCCAGAACGGGGCCGCGTAACGCTTTGATGCGCGTCAGCAACACGCCCAAAGGCACGCCGAGCAGCACAGCCAAGCCCGTCGCCGCGAACGAGATAAACAGATGTTCGCGGGTCAGCGTCAGAATGTCGCGCCAGTTGGCGGCAACGAAGCAGAGAAAATCGGTTAGGGTGTGGACGAAACTCATCTGCGCCCTCCATCTAATGTGGCTAGATAGGCACGGGCCAGCGGTTCTTCTGAAAGCAAGAATTCGTCGGGTGTTGCCAGTAAAAGCAGGCGTCCGGCGTCCATGAGGCCGATGTGCGTGCCGAGCAAAAGGGCTTCGCGGACATCGTGGGTGACGAGAATCGAGGTCAGGTTGAGTCGCGCGGCGAGCGCGGCAAACTCCTTTTGCAGCGTGGCGCGGGTCAGCGGGTCGAGCGCACCAAATGGTTCATCTAATAACAATAAAGGCGGTTCCAGGGCCAAAGCCCGCGCCACCCCGACGCGCTGCCGTTGGCCGCCGGAAAGCTCACGCGGGTAGCGCGTAGCGTATTGCGCGGGCGGTAAACCAACCAGTTCCAATAGTTCCGCGACACGCTCACCTACGCGCGAGGCCGGCCATTTTTCCAGCGTGGGCAACAGCCCGACGTTTTCCGCGACGGTAAAATGCGGGAATAAGCCGCCTTCTTGCAGCACATATCCCGTGCGGCGGCGTAGTTTGGTGGCATCCCAGGCGGTGGTCGTTTGATTTTCGACGAAAACCTCGCCGCGCGTAGGCGTGTAGAGACGGTTGACGTGCTTGAGTGTGGTCGTCTTGCCGCAGCCGGACGCGCCCAATAAGACCAATGTTTCCCCACGTTGGACGCTGAAACTCAGCCCCGCCAAAACCGGCGCGTTCGCGCCTGGCGGGACATAGCTCACATCGCGGAACTCAACCAGCGTCATAAAATAAAGCTTAAAGCCGCAACGCGGCAAAACGCGCACTGTCCACTGTCCACTGCTTGCGCGAGTGTAGCCGAAGTTGCGCCGGCGCGTCCATTTCGTGGGGTGTAATTGAAAGTGCGACTCATCTGCGGCTTGCCGCCCTACCGTGCGGTGAGGCTGTGCCTCACCGTTAGGCCACCCCTTAACTTCTGCGGCTGCGCCGCCGCTTTCGGCGCAAGCACCAGACATTATTCGTGAAAACGGCGGCATAGCCGCAGAACTTTAGAGAACACGCTCCGGTCAGGTAGAACCTGACCGCACGGTAGGGCGGCAAGCCGCAGAAACCAGGTTGAGCCGCACTTTCAATTACACCCCATTTCGTGCCATCGTTTGTTGGCGGGTTGGCATCTCATTATTGTTCACATATCATGTGAGATTGTTTGTAAGACAAAGTTGCCAAGAAAGATGAAAAGTTTGATGATAAAATTGCGATTCAGCGTGATGGCCCTGTGCGGGCTGCTCTTGTTTACTTCCGGCGTGTGGGCGCAAAAGCCAAAGCCCAGAACGCGGCCCGCCGCTAAACCGGTGGCGAAAACGCCCGCTACTACACCTGCTACGCCCGCCAACAACGGGCCGGCTAGTCCCGCGCAAAGCGGGCCGGTTTTGGCGACGGTCAACGGCGAAAAAATTACCGTGTCCGATTTAGGGCCGGAAGTAGCGCAAGCCTGGGCCGGGGAAAAAGAAAAAATAGCCGGGTTGCGCCGCGACTCGCTCAACAGTATTGCCAATGAGTATGTGCTTGACGCCGAGGCCGCCAAACGCAACATTACGCAAGAGGCTCTGCTTGATGCTGAGGTCAATACTAAGCTAAAGGAACCGACGGAGGCTGATTTGCAAGCCTTTTACAACGCCAACCGCGAACAGATGCAAGGCCAAGCTTTCCCCGCCGTGCGCGAAGAACTCGTCAAATACCTTAAACAACAGCAATCGCAACAATTAGGCGGCGCGTTAATCAGACGCCTACGCGCCACGATGACCATAACGGGCGGCGTAGATGTCAACACGCCAAACCTGGCCCCGACGGCGGTGCTGGCAACTGTGGCGGGAAAAAATATCCTGGCGGGCCGCTTTGAAAACCGTGTGGCGATGCTCGTGTTTCGCCAGCGTTATGGTTTGTGGAACGCCACGATGGATGTTCTGGAAGAGAAAGTTGACAGCATCTTGCTGATAGCCGCCGCCAAAAAACGCAACTTAACACCGGAGCAAGTATTCCAAAAAGAGGTTAGCGAAAAAATACAAGCCCCGACGGAAGCCGCCATTACAAAGTTCTATAATGACAACAAAGCCAATATCCCCACGCCTTTGGCACAGGCCCGCGCGCAAATTAATGAATATCTGCTCAATCAACAACGCGAGACTTTAGTGCAAGCTTTAGTGCAGCAAGTCCGCGTCGGCAGCAATGTGCAACTGCTCTGGCCCGCGCCCGAACCGCCCATTTTTGCTGTCAGCGCGGATGACGACCCGACGCGCGGCCCCGCCAACGCGCCGGTGACGGTTATCATGTTCACCGATTTTCAGTGTCCCGCGTGCGCTATAACGCACCCCTTATTGGACGCCGTGACCAGTGAATTCGGCGATAAAGTGCGTTGGGTTGTGCGCGATTATCCGCTCCCGCGCCACAAAGACGCGCGTAAATCCGCCGAAGCCGCCGCCGCCGCCGCCGCGCAGGGCAAATTCTTCGATTACATCGCTATCCTCTTTAAGAATCAGGAGAAACAAGACTTAGTTTCGCTCAAAGCATATGCCACCATATTGGGCCTCGACCGCGCTAAATTCGACGCGGAACTCGACGGCGGCAAATACGCAGCGGAAGTCGAACATGACGTGCAAGACGGCCAGGAGTACGGCATCGCCGGCACACCCACCATCTTCGTCAATGGTTTGCGCCTCGAAATCCTGAGTTCTGACGCTATGCGCGCCGCTATCCAAGACGCGCTCAAAAAAGCCGGTAAGACTGATTAACTCATGTTACGCAGCCGTGATGTTTGATGTCCGCTTGACAACTGTTTTGTGCCGGAGGCACGGCGGAAATTAGCCGGTGGTGGAGCGTCCGCGCAACCACCGGA
>JAYVJN010000352.1:0-10220 GCA_043769325.1 Acidobacteriota bacterium | reverse complement strand
CGTAGCCCCAAATTATTGAGAGAGCGTGGTTTCCGGCGAGGCATAGCCGTCGCCGCACAGCCGGCGGCAGAGCCGCTTCACTTTTGATTACACCCCCTTGATTGACATATGAGCGAATATATTTTTCTCGAAAAACCGACGAAAAGGGCGATAACGGCGGCGTCTGACGCGGATGTTTTGGCGCGTTTGCGCGGGATTGTGGGCGCGGAAAACGTGGTGGTTGACCCCGCCAAGGTGGAGCCTTACGCGCAGGACGCCATCAAAGAGAAGTTTCCGCCGGAGGCTGTGGTTTTCCCGAAAACCGCGCAGGATGTTTCCGCCATTCTGTGTTTGGCAAACGAGCGGCGTTTTCCGGTGACGGCGCGGGGCGGCGGCGTGGGTTACACAGGCGGGGCTGTGCCGGTAGAGGGCGGCATCGTCATCGGCACGGATCGCATGAACGCCATCAAAGCCATTTACGCGGACGATTTGTACGTCGTAACCGAGCCGGGCGTAACCACTTACGCGCTGCAACAGGCCGTGGAAAAGGAAGGCTTATTTTATCCGCCAGACCCGTCTTCTTACAAGGATTCGTTTATCGGTGGCAACATCGCGGAAAACGCGGGCGGCATCCGTTCGGCCAAATACGGCGTGACCAAGCATTACGTCCTGGGGTTGGAAGTCGTAACACCGACGGGCGAGATTATCAATACCGGTGGTTGCACCTCGAAAAACGTCGTGGGCTTTGATTTAACGGGGCTGATGTGCGGTTCGGAGGGGATGTTGGGCATCATCACTGAAGCCACTTTGCGCCTTTTGCCGCTGCCGGAAGCGACGCAGACCGTGCGGGCCACGTTTCGCTCCATGCGCGAGGCGTGCGCGTGTGTGGCGCGATTTTCGCGTTCCAAAGTGACGCCTGTGGCTATCGAAGTTTTGGACAAATACGCCATCCGCGCTGTCGAAGCCGAGTATGCGTTTGGGTTGGCAGCGGACGCCGACGCGCTGCTTTTGGTTTCAGTGGACGGCGCGGCGACGGAAGTTGAACGGCAAGCCCGCCTTGTTGAGGAAGTCCTGCGCACGGGCGGCGGCTACGACATCCTGGCCGCCAAAACCCGCGCCGATGAAGACCGTCTGTGGGACGTGCGGCGTTCGTTATCGCCCGCCATCAAGAAATTCGGGACGGTGAAATTTAACGAGGATGTCGTTGTGCCGCGTTCGCGCATCCCCGATTTAATTGCGGGCGTGGGAGAAATCGCCCAACGTCATAACACCTTTGTCGTCAACTTTGGACACGCCGGCGACGGTAACATCCACGTCAATTTTATGTGTGAACGCGCCGACGCGGAGGCCGTCAAACGCGCCCGCGCCGCGATTAAAGAAACCTTCGCGCTCTCCGTCGCGCTCGGCGGCACGATTAGCGGCGAACACGGCATCGGCTACGTCAAAGCCCCTTATATGGACTTGGCCGTCAGCGGCGCGACCCTCGAAGTAATGAAACAACTCAAACGAGCCCTTGACCCGCTCAACATCCTCAACCCAGGCAAGATGTGGTGAAACGCAAAGTGTTACGGCCTTTCAGCCGGAGCATTCAGCAAGTCTTACCCTGGATTCGTCGCGGAATGTTGGCGAACCAACGTCCTGGATTAGGAGTGGCTCAGGGATTATAAGAGAGGTATTCAATCCGTATTTCTCTGGCTTACAAATGAATAATTTTTTAACAGCATTTTTAGTAGGCGAAAGTCTTCTGCTCTGCTTTCTACTTTATTTTCACCCACTGAAACAAAACGCAAAAGCCAATAAATGGTTGAGTTTGTTTGCATTTATACTAGGAACAGCTTTTATTGGGAATTATCTTGATGAATTTGGATTGGGCGAGTCTTACAAGTTTGTCATTAAGCTTATCAACAGTTTGCAGTTCTTATTAGCTCCAAGTATTTACATCAGCATTCTTTACTTCGTTCACCCGACCAGCAAAATTAAGATACATTATTGGTTTCATTTCCTACCGTTTTTCATATTCGCGGTTATTGAAAACCTCTTGTTTTTTTCAAAGGAAAGTATCAGCACCAAAACGCTTTTTGAAATTGGCGAGACAGCTTTTTACGTTCGGGATTTATTACCGTTCCAACTCTTGGCGTATTTGTTTGTCTCGTATCGCGCGCTGGCAAGGCACAATATACATTTACAACTTATAACTTCCGCTACGCAAAATATAAACTTGAAGTGGTTAAAATTGTTGTTGCTGATTTCTATTTTCCCGGTGCTTTTTTGGATTAATGACGCGCTTGGTATATTTCCAATCTTGGTAAATCTCAATCGGTTTATTTATTCCATCTCTATCCTTTTTTTGGCTCATTTTGCGATGAAGCAAGTGGCGATTTTCCCCTTTGAGAATAAAGAATTAGAGGAAATCGCGGAGGTTCTCAGCGAACCAAATGAAACTATTAAACCGCGAAGGTTAAGTAATGAACAAATAGTTGAACTGTCTGCGCGATTGGATAATTTGATGAAAAATGACAAGATTTTCCTCGACAATGAAATAAACTTAGCGACTGTTGCCGAAAAATTAGGGGTCAGTATCCACGACACATCTTTTCTAATCAATGAAGTTACAGGCAGCAACTTTTACAATCTCATTAACCGTCATCGAGTCGAAGAGGCAAAAAACTTATTGACTTCTGCCAAGATGGATAAGCTCAATATGTTGGGCATCGCCTTTGAATCAGGCTTCAACTCTAAAACCACTTTTAATACTGCTTTCAAAAAATTCGCAGGTATTTCTCCCTCAGAATACGCCAAAAGGCAAAAAAATCTTTAGAAATGTGTTCGTTTGGATAAAGCCGAACATTTGAGAGGCTTTTAACCGATAAGATGGCGGTATGAAAAAACATACTGTTCACGCGCTTTTAGTTTTCTTGCTTCTAACGGTTCAATTTGCACAAGCCCAAGATAAGGGCACTGTTAAAGTTGACACAATAATTTCTGCGTTATTAGCCAACAACGTAATTGGCGTTGATAATAAACGCCCAATCACAATTTACCTTCCGCCAAGTTATTTCAATTCAAATAAACGCTATCCTGTGATGTATTTGCTCCACGGAACAGGCGATGACCATTTGAATTTTGTTGATGATACGAAGAAATATTTTACCATCCAAGATTTAATGGATATAGGTGTTTCGTCGCATCGTTTTGATGAAATGATAGTTGTTACGCCGAATGAAAATACCCAATGGGGCGGCAGTTTTTATGTAAATTCTTCGTCAACAGGTAATTGGGAAGATTTTACGGTGAAAGAACTTGTAAATTATATTGACACTAATTATCGAACCATTGCCAAAGCCGAATCAAGAGCCATCGTTGGACATTCGATGGGAGGTTTTGGAGCAATTACTTTGGCGATGAAACATCCTGACGTTTTCAGCGTGACGTATGGAATGAATAGCGGCTTTCCAAGTTTTACCAGCGAACTCAACCTGAAAAATCCTGATGTCAAAAAATTTATCCAAGCTAAAACTATTGACGAACTTTTAGCCACCAAAAGCCGGAACGCTATCGGTATGCTGATGGTTTCACAAGCCTTTTCGCCAAACCCCACCAAGCCGCCTTTTTATGCCGATAAACCTTACAAAATACAAGCTGGCAAAGTTATCCCCAACCTCGCAGCCTATAACAAATGGCTTGAGTATGATGTGGAAAAAATGGCTGAAAGATACAAAGAAAATCTGCTGAAACTGAGAGGCGTCAAATTTGATTGCGGCGACGAGGAAGATATTAAGCTGATTGAAATAAATAGTCGGTTGTTATCTAAAAAACTAACCTCATTAGGAATTCCGCACCAATTTGAACAATACAATGGCGACCACCGCAACAGGCTTTGGGGGTTAAAAGGCAGAATTTATAACGAGGTGCTTCCTTTTGTGTTTGATAATCTGGAAAAATAAGAGGTCTTCGCTTTGTTCGTCGCGCTCGGCGGCACGATTAGCGGTCAACGAAGCCAGTAGGCAGCAGGCAGCAGGCAGTAGAAAAAGAGAAATGCTGCTACTGGCGACGCAAGCCGGTAAGTCATTGGCGCAGACCGCGAGGCGGCGGCGGTTCGCGCCTGTGTTAGCGCAACGTGGCTTCTTACTGCCTGCTGCTGGCTGCCTGCTGCCGCGTTGCGGCCTTACGGCATCGGCTACGTCAAAGCCCCTTATATGGACTTGGCCGTCAACAGCGCGACCCTCGAAGTAATGAAACAACTCAAACGCGCCCTTAACCCTTTGAACATCCTCAATCCGGGCAAAATGTGGTAGCCTGGTTCAACCATTTGAAGATATAAGGAGCAAAAATGACTTTTGTAACGAACTTAATGATTGGCTTGGTGGCTTTGCTGCACATCTATTTTCTTGTGCTGGAGATGTTTCTCTGGGACAAACCAACAGGCCGTCGCGTGTTTAATCTGACGCCCGAATTTGCCGCTGAATCCAAGGGGTTAGCGGCCAATCAGGGTTTATACAACGGCTTTCTCGCTGCCGGCCTGGTTTGGGGCCTGTGGCTAGGCCACGGCCACGACGCCTTTCATATCAAGATTTTCTTTCTCACCTGCGTCATCATCGCCGGTTGCTACGGGGCTTTTACCGTGAACCGCCGTATTTTTTTCGTCCAAGCCTTGCCCGCGCTTATCGCTCTGATATTGCTACATTTTCCTGGTTAGCGCGGCTAAACTTTCACCGATTCGCCTGGGGCATCTGGCAACGGAAAGCCCTTTCAACCGTCGAGTTTAATGGCGCACGCACGGTCTTTTCGTGCAACCTGCGGCGGCGTTCGTTCGTAATACCCGCGTTGTGAACTTCGTAGAGACCTTAAAATTGGCATTGTCCGCGATTTGGGCGCACAAGTTGCGCTCGGCGTTGACGCTGTTGGGAATGGTTGTCGGCGTGACGGCGGTGGTCGTGGTAGTGTCGTTGATTCAGGGCTTTAACGTCTATTTCGACGAGAAAATCGCGGGCATCGGCGCGAAGGCTTACACCCTCCGGCGTTTCAGTTTCGACGATTTCAAGGACACGGACACCATCGCCGCCGCGCAGAGGCGTAACAAAGAGTTTACGATGGCAGACTATGAGTTCCTGAAATCTCGCCTCACTTTGACCGCGCAGTTAGGGGCCGCCGCGCTCTCTTCGCGGGCTGACATTAAGCGCGGGAGCGAGGTCTTGGAAGAAGTGCCGGTGGACGGCACGACAACCAACATGGCCGACATCACTAAGTTGGAAATCGAAGACGGGCGGTACTTTACCGACACCGAAGACAAGGCCGGCGCACGGGTCGCCTTTATCGGCGCAGACGTGGCGCAAAAACTTTTCCCAGGTATTTCACCGCTTGGACAGGAGATTACAATTCGCGGCATTCCCTACCGCGTTATCGGCGTCGCCACCGCCAAAGGGACAATCTTCGGGCAACCGCAGGACTTGTATGTCCGTTTGCCCCTGCAAACTTACGGCAATAACTTCGGCGGCCTGACGCGCCACCGCGCGCCCTATTTCACCGGCACGGCCAAGGACGAAAGCCGTTTCACTGACGCAGCAGAAGAGGCTCGCGCCGCCTTTCGCGCCTATCGCCGCGTGCCTTTCACCGAGAAAGACAATTTTGGCATGACCACGCCTGACGCCATCATGGGCGTGCGTGACCGTGTGCTAGGGCCGATTGCGATGGCGGCGATTGTAGTGCCCAGCATCGCCTTGTTGGTCGGCGGCATCGTGGTAATGAACATCATGCTCGTTTCCGTCACTGAACGCACCAAAGAAATCGGCATCCGCAAGGCGTTGGGCGCGCGCCAAAATGACATCCTGAAACAGTTTGTCAGCGAATCGGTGACGCTCGGCATTTTGGGCGGCATTACGGGCGTCGCGCTGGCCTGGGCCATCGGCCAGGTGATGTCAAAGTTCTTCTTTCAAACCTATCTTTCGCCTATCGCCGTCATTATCGCCGTCGGCGTAACGGGCGGCATCGGCGTCTTGGCGGGACTGTACCCGGCCTGGAAAGCGGCGCGGCTTGACCCTATCGAAGCTCTACGCGCTGATTAATGGTGAGTGGTGAATGTCAAACCACCTCTTATTCACCATTTACCACTCACCATTCACCATTATTTTATGAATTTCTTCCGTAGCGACATTTACGAAAACCTGGTGATGGCGTTAGACACGCTGCGCGGCAATAAGTTGCGTTCGTTTCTGACGGTGGTGGGCGTGATTATCGGCGTCGTGACGGTGATGGCGATTTCTTCGATTATCAGCGGGATTGACCTGGCGGTGCGCAAAGAGGTGGAATCATTTGGCACGCGCTCAATTTTTCTCTACAAATTTGAACCTGGCATACGCACCAGCCGCCCAACCCGCGAGGAACGCACGCGCAAGGATTTAACTTACGACGACGCTATCGCGCTCCAATCGTTGCCGGCGGTAGAGGCTGCCGTGCCTTTTCTGGATATTTCCAACAGCTTTTTCGGGCAAAAACTGCTCGTCACCGGCAACGGCAAAACCTCTGGCAACATTGGTCTGCAAGGCACTCTGCCGGATTACGAAAAGGCCGGCACGGTAAATATCCAAGAGGGCCGCTTTTTCACGCAAGGCGAAAACGACGGCAACGCGCAGGTCTGCGTTATCGGCTCTAAAGTGGCAGAGGATTTCTTTCGTTTTGGTTCGCCCGTTGACCAAACCATCGGCATCGGCGGCAATGAATTCCGCGTCGTCGGCGTGCTGGAAAAGCGCGAACAGTTTCTCTCCGGCGATTCAGACAGTGAAAACGGCGCCATCTATGTGCCTTTCGGCGTGGCGCGTAAATTAAAACCCAGTTCGGAGGACGTTTTCATCAACGCTATTGCCAAAGAAGGCAAAATCGAAGAAGCGAAAGACCAAATAACCGACCTGCTGCGCGTGCGCCGCCAGGTTTCTTTCGGCGAACCCAACAACTTCGGCATGGCAACGGCGCAGTCCATCATTGACCAGTTTCGTTCGATTCTGAGCGGCGTGGCGATTGCGATGGTGGCGATGTCGTCGGTGGGTTTGATGGTGGGCGGTATCGGGGTAATGAATATCATGCTCGTTTCCGTTACCGAACGCACCCGCGAAATCGGCATCCGCAAAGCCATCGGCGCGCGCCGCAAAGATATTCTCTGGCAATTTTTGATTGAAGCAATGACACTTACGGGCGTGGGCGGCTTGATTGGTTTGTTACTCGGCTGGCTGCTGACACTCTTGGTCAAACTTTTCCTACCCTCTTACGTTCCCGCTTGGGCGCCCATTGCCGGTTTTGTCGCCAGTGTTGGCATTGGCTTGATTTTCGGCCTCTGGCCGGCCTGGAAAGCGGCGCGGCTTGACCCCATCGAATCCCTACGTTACGAATAGCGCGGCTGCGCCAAGCTACCGCTTCCGGTACTGACCTAAGCAAGTAAGGCTATGTTTTCGGGTAGAATCCGATGCGGAAACACGCACGAAGTAAGTGTGTGATGTTTTACGCCCTTACTTCGTGCGGGCTTCCGCATTTCGCAAATCCGCTTTAGTCGTTTATCCGCAGTGAGCGGCGAATCGCGGTAAACGCGCTGCTGTAACTGCTTTGCTGGGTTTCCGGCACAACGGTTAAGAGGTATAACAACTCGCCGGATTTTTTTTGCATGGTGAAAACCACAACGATTTCGGTGCGTCCCGTCACCGGCGAAGTGCCGTTAAGGGTAGTGCCTAAAGCCGTCCGGTTAGCCAATGTGCCGCGCTCCGGGGCCGTGCGCTGGCGCAGGTAAGTATTGCTTTGGAGAACGCCTTGCAAATACTCATCAGTCGCGGCGGCTAAATCGCGGTTTTGTGTCCGCGCCAGGCCGATAACGATGCCATGCGTAATGCCTTCGTTGCCGTAAGCGCCCGCCGGAGCATAAGTTGAAGAAGTTTGGTCGCCGCCCGCGTTTTCCCAATTATCGGGCAAGCTAATGCTAAAGACATTGTTGTTCTCCGTGCGGTAGCGCGTCGAAGGCAACTGTACGTTGGCGCTGTATTTGCCGCCATTTTGCCCTTCGCCGCCGCCCGTGTTGCCGCCGCCGCTTTTGGCGATTTCCTCCATCGTGCGGGCGCGGGGCAAGGCGCGGAAACGCTCTTGGGTGCGCGCCAATTCGCGCGTCTGGCGAATCGGATTTGACGACACACGCAACAAAGCGCGTTCCTTTTGGATACGCTCAAAGCGGTCTTTCGGGTTCGGGTGGCTGCTCAAAAAGCCTGGCGTATTGCCGCCGCCGCCCTGTTGTTCGATGGTTTTGAAGACGTTCGCTAAATCCATCGGGTCGTAACCGGCTTGCGCCATCATTCGCGCGCCAAGTATATCGGCTTCGGTTTCGTATTCGCGGCTGAATTTGAGTCCGTAAGCCGCCGCGCCCACCGCGCCAATTTGCGCGCCGGCCTCGCCGCCTAAGACAGCGCCGCCAATAATTGAACCGAGCGTGATGGCGGTAGATTTGAAACTTTGCTGTTTGGTAACTTGCGCCGTGCCGTGCCTTAGCGCGACGTGCGAGAGTTCGTGCGCCATGACGCCGGCCAGTTCGCCCTCGCTCTGGGCCGATTCAATCATGCCGCGATTGACGTACATCGGGCCGCCGGGCAAGGCGAAGGCGTTGATGTCGCGGGCGTCCACGAGTTTGAAATAATAGCGAAACTCCTGGTGCTGAAACTCCGACGGCATGGCGTCCACCAGCCGCCGGCCCAGGTCTTGTAGGTAAGCCGTTGAATCACGGTCGTTTAATATCGGCAGTTGCTTTTCCACTTCGCGGGCCGCTTGCTGTCCTAATTCAACATCTTGCTGAATGGTGTATTTATTTTTGCGGTACTTAATAGGCGTCTGGCCCAGCGCGGCCAAAGGCGTTACGGCAAATATTACCGCCACGAAAAACGCGGCCAGGCTCCGTGCTTGTCTGTTTGTTTTCAACATTTTCACTCCTCCAAAGGCGATTAAACCGGCAATACGCCGTTTTCTGAAACTAAAATAAGGGGCAGAATAACTACTCATCTTAAACGGCGCGCGCCGCAATTGCAAAACGCCGCCGGCCCCGCGTTGGATGCCGCAACCTAAAAAAGGCGTTGCGTGGCAAATCGTGCGGCCCGAAAGACGCACGGCCCGCCGGCATAAACGCGCATTAACGTCAGGACTTACGCAGAAAGAGGTTTTAGCCACAGATTCACACAAATTCACACGGATTGAAGCAGCTAAACCATTGAATCTGTGGAAATGGGTGTGAATCTGTGGCTGATTTCTTCGTTTTGCGTAAGCCCTAAATGTGTCATTCTCAACTTAAACCCGTGTTATTTTATTACCAAGAAAATTTACTTAACGCTTTATTAGTCAATGAAACCCTTATTTTTACAGGGTTTTCACTTGAGCATTTGTCGGGCATCAGTTATTGTTATTGAGTGATACCGCCAAAGCGCGGCCAGATTTGCCTGTCACCGTCCTCTTCTAACATCCAGGCCGAGCCGCTTAAAGGGAGCGACAGTTAAGTTTTGCAACCGGAAATTCATCAAGGCGCATTGAAAGCAGAGGGCTTTAAGTTTGCCCTGGTCGCCGCCCGTTGGAACGATTTTATCACCGCGCGGCTGGTAGAAGGCGCGTTGGACGCTTTGGAACGCCTGGGCGCGGCGCAAACGGATGTCGCCGTCTATAAAGTACCGGGCGCGTGGGAAATCCCGCTCACCGCGCAGAAATTGGCGGCCACCAAGAAATTCGACGCGATAATTTGCCTCGGCGCGGTCTTGCGCGGGCAAACCCCGCATTTCGATTATGTCGCCGGCGAAGCCGCCAAAGGCACCGCGCAAGCCGCCATGCAAACGGGCGTGCCGGTCATGTTCGGAATTGTCACGGCTGACACGCTGGAACAAGCGATAGACCGCGCCGGCGTCAAAGCCGGCAACAAAGGTTTTGAGGCGGCAATGGCTGCTGTTGAACTGGTAAATCTTTACCGGCAAATAACATAGAGGTTAGCGCAAAACGATGGGGGCAAGACGCAAAGCCCGCGAATGCGCGTTGCAAATAATGTTCGCCGCCGATGTTTCGGCTGAATCGGTGAACGAAGTAGCGCGACGTTTCTGGGATGAACTCGGCGAAGAAGAGATGCCGCCGCCGGCCCGTGATTTCGCCACGCGCCTGGCTGTCGGCGCGTGGGCGCAGCTAACTGAATTGGATGAGCTTATCCGCGTCCGCGCGGAACACTGGCGCATCTCGCGGATGGCAAT